>JAKAPU010000034.1 GCA_021806865.1 archaeon | reverse complement strand
GATGAAAAAGACGAGGACGAGGCAGACACCGTCGGCGCATCAACGCTTCGAGTTGAACATCTGAAATTCGGCGAAAACAAGATTGATTTCGATTTCTACGGAAAAGACTTTGTTCGCTGGCAAAAGACACTTGAAATTCAACCTCAGGATCGCGCGGCAATTGAAAATCTGAAAGACTTTTGCAAAGGTAAAAAACCAGACGACCTGATATTCGATGGAATAACTTCAAGACACGTCAACGAATTCCTTGGCAAGGCCTCTAGAGGCTTAACTGCAAAAGTGTTTAGGACGTTTCACGCGACAAGCGCCGTAAAGTCGTACCTCCAGACTCATAATCACTTTACCGAAGAGACGCCGGAGTACGAGAAGCTCTTCGAGGCCAAGATGGCAAACTTGGAGGCCGCTGTGAAGTGTAACCACAAGCGCACCCCACCAAAGACGTTCGAAGAATCGCTCAAAAAGAAGGAGGAGAAGCTGGCGCAGCTGACACAGAGTGATCCAAAGACGGAGAAACAGAAGGAAAAGCTGGAGGAAAGGATAGCCAAGATGAAAAGGCAGCTCGAGTTCACAAAGATGACGCGCGACTATAATCTCAACACTTCGCTTCGGAACTACATCGATCCACGAGTGTTCAAAAACTGGGCCGACCAAGTCGGGCTTGACTGGAAGCTACTATACACGAGTACGCTACAGAGAAAGATGGCTTGGGTTGAGGCAACCGGAGCAAGGACTCCGAAGATTCCGGCCGTGCCAGATCAAGTCAGAGATATGAGCAAGCAGACTCTCTCAAATCAGTAATATAGCCCTGAGCATCTCGCAAGCACATGCCACGAGATCTCAGATCGTACCTTGACTTACTCGAATCGGCTGGACTGCTTCTTCATGTTGAAAAAGAAGTAGATCCGAAATTCGAGTTATCTGCCGTCGTCAAGTCGGCAGAGAAAGAAGGAAAAGCGGTAATTTTTCACAACGTTAAGGGTAGCAATTTCGTCGTCGTGGCAAACGTAATAGTCTCTAGGAAGATGTTTTCTCTTCTTCTTGGCACTTCTGAGGCCGACACTGTTCCAGAATACGTGAGACGTGCGGAGAGTCCAATAAAGCCACGGTCAGTGCAGACTGGGCCCGTGAAAGATGTGAAACTGCTCGGGGAGGATGCAAATGCAAAACTTCTCCCGATAGTCACGCATGCCGTGGGAGACGTCGGACCGTACATTACGGCTGGTATGGCCGTTGCAAAGGATCCGGAGACCGGCTACACCAACATGTCATTCAACAGGATGCAGCTCAAGGAGGAGAAGAAACTTGGAATCAGGATGATGGCTCCACAGCATCTCGGCGTAATCCAATCCAAGGCAGAGAATATGGGAAAGAACCTCGAAGTGGCCGTAGTCATCGGGGCCCATCCTTTCGAGATGATTGCAGCTTCAACAACACTTCCGTTCGGTACTGATCACTTTGAGCTCGCGGGGGCGCTTGCGGGAGCTCCGACCGAACTGGTGAAGTGTGAGACTATCGACGTGAACGTTCCTGCTTCAGCCGAAGTAGTTCTCGAGGGAGAAGTATTAGCTAATGTGAGAGAAGAAGAAGGCCCTTATGGCGATGTGTTCCAGTTTTACATTCCCGAATCCAAAAACCATGTCTTCCGACTCAAGGCAATCACGCACAGGAAAAATGCGCTGTACCACACGATACAGGCAGGCACAAAGGAGGACATACACCTTCTCGCGCTCTCGAGAGAGGCCCACATCTATCGAGCCCTAAAGTTCGCAGGATATCAGGTGAAAACGGTCAGCAACACGCCATCGCTTCTTGCCTGCGTGATTTCCTTGGAAAAAAGATTTGAAGGAGAGCCGAAGAATGCGGCTATGACGGCGTTTGGGGCGCACTCCTGGCTCAAGTATTGCGTCGTCGTCGACAACGACGTTGACGCGTTCGACACAAATGACGTGTGGTGGGCGGTTGCCACTCGAAGCCGTCCTGACAAAAGCATCTTCATCGTACCAGAGGCAAGGGGCTTCCCGAGAGATCTCCACCATATCCACCAGTCGAAGATCGGGATAGACGCGACGGCTCCAATGGATGCGACGGAGGAAAAGGTCAGGAAATACGTGCCAGGCGAAGAGAAGATAGATCTCTCAAAATACGTCTCTGGCACAAAGCACTGAATCTTCGAAGTGGTTCATTGATTCAACCGAGGTACAGCAACACGCATCGGCTGGGAATGATTGTACCGTCACTCAATGTCACGATCGAACCTGAATTCAATGCCTTTGCCCCAAAGAATGTCTCAATCCATGCAACGAGGTTGTTGCTTGAGAAGGGGACAAGGAAGGATTTGGAGAGGATGACTAGGAACACCGAGGATGCGTGCAGGCTTCTCGATAGCGCAAAGGTAGGAGTAATACTCTACGCGTGCACAACTGGTAGCCTGATCGGCGGAAAGAAATGGGAGACGCAGCTGATCAAGAGAATGAAATCCAGCGTATCGATTCCAGTGGTGACTACTGCAGGTGCCGTTGTTGACGCAATCAATGAGATTGGCTTGAAGAAGATCGCTGTTGCAACGCCTTACGCAGATCAGTTAAACAAAGCAGAGAGGGAATTCTTCGAGGAAAACGGCTTTGAAGTCACGAATCTCAAAGGGCTTGGGTACTACACTGGAGAGGAATTGCATGCTGAGCCGCCAATGACAACCATACGCCTGGCAAGAGAGGTGGACAGTAGCGAAGCAGAAGGCGTTTTTCTAAGTTGCACAGATCTCAAGACACTAACAGTGCTCTCGAGGCTTGAGAAAGAGCTCGGAAAGCCAGTTTTGAGCAGCAACGCGGCAAGCCTGTGGAGTTCTCTGCGAGCCCTAGGAGTCAAAGAAAGAGTTCGCGGCTGCGGATCTCTGCTTTCTGAACATTAGTCCTTTCTCTCTTCGTCAATCATTCTTGCAAGCTTCGCCTTGTCCTTGGTGTACTCTCTGTACTTCTTTATGAAATAAGAATCCGACGCACGAGAACTTACGATGAAGCTCAGCACTTGTATCACAGATGCATGTATCGACGCAGGAATTGCATCGACTCCAGGATCGGCAAAGCCAGATGCAGGATCTATGTACCCGAGCGATGCCGCCTTTTCGATCAACCTCAGCTCGGTCTCTGAGTCGTGCAACAACTCCTTTGCTTTGAAGTGGAACGCGAGAAGGGCTTCTATCGCTGGCCCGCCCCAGTTCGAAGTTCCAGTTACGATCAGTGAATCAGTTGCAACAGCTGAAGCGACTCCTTGGTGACATGGACATCCACAATCTGTTCCAGTGGGGAGGATCTTTCGCACTGTTTCTTCGATGCATCCCATACCGATTTCGTTGCCCGCGTCACCAACACCTATCGTGGGAATACCAGCGGTCCTCGCCGCTTCGATTAACCTATCCACTTTCGCCGAGACGGGGGAAACATCAACGCCCACTCCGCTGTGAAACACGCCGACGCGGTTCGGAGATGCCTTCTCAATCGCAATCACGGACGTTGGAGCTAGTTTGCTCACAATGTCTTCGGCCTCTTTCTTTGCTTGTTCCTTATCTGTAGTAAAGCCGATCACTGAGGCCCTGCGTGGAGCCCTTCCAATATTCCCGATGTCGCGCACATGAAATCCCGCAGACGCCATCATTGCTTGCATTTTGGGGACTGAGGCTCTCTCGGTAACGATTATTGGGGTGAGATCAAGCGCTAGGTTCAGAGACCTTGCTAATGTGGCGCTTCCAACCGGACCGTCAGTCTCTGCCTCTATCCAAGGAGGCACGACAAAGCCCGTGGTTATGACGACATTCTTTGATTTCTCGGCACCAGAGAGAATGCGTTCAGTGGCATCAAGGCAGAGTGGTTTTCCGAACTTGCTGCGAGCAGCTTGGTAGAGTTCGAGCACCACTGGCCTCGAAGCAAGCGAGGAGCCTGAATAGATGGGGGTCGTAACCAGATGATCAATTACTTCTGCTAGGTTTTGGGCGTCTTGGTTCAACATGACAGTAAGGTCAGAGAAGGTGTCGCTTTCTTTACTTTTTCAATGGGAGCCTGAATCTAGACTCTGAATCCCACGAACGAATTCCCAGGCCAGTCGGTTTCGCGAGATTCTCTGACCTTTGCCATTAGACTCTCCATGTTCATTCAAGATCATGGTCGATTTTTCCGTTCTAACCGTAGAACATGCGTGGAATAGGCATGAACAACGTGTTCAATTGCTCTGTTTCTAATACAGTGCGTCTTATTCACCCTCTCGAAGAGAACATGACACCCAAACGAAGCGTAATCATGTCGGGCACTATCGCGGCAATCGTCGCGCTAGCGCTCATCTCAGCAGCAGTACTTAGTCCAGGATTGCTCGGAACCTCGAGCACCACAAAGTCACAGGCCAGCACGGGGACTTTGTCGGTTTTGCTGACCGACCCCCCGACAGTCCCAAACGGCGTAACTGCACTCTACGCCACATACAATGACATAGCAGTCCATGTATCCGATGCAGGTAACCAGTCCGGCTGGTACAAAGTCACCGCCACAGGCACAATCAACCTCATGAGCGTGATCAACGTCAGCCAGACGATCGCAACAGGGAACATCCCGAGCGGAACATACAACGCACTCAGATTCAACATCACATCGGCTCAAGTCACATATGACGGCAAGAACTATACAGCGCTTTTCGTCGAAGACTCGACGGGAGCAACCAGCCTAACAGTGCCAATAGTTGGCGGTCTCGCAGTCCAGAGCGGAGCCAGCGCAGCAGCAGTCATCGATCTGACACCAACAGTCTTGCTGCTCGGAAACACAACAAACCCAACGTTCGCATTCATCGGAGCAGCCAGAGCATACACAATGCCGGCGCAGTCAATCTCACACAGTGATTTCAAAATCGGTCACAGGGACGATCTTAAGGGAGAGGGCTGGTGGCAGAGAATACAGCACAGCTCGCACTTTGAGATCACCACTGCATCGCTATCGAACGACTCGCTTTCAGTGACAGTCAAGAACACCGGAAACACATCGCTCGTCTTCAGGATGGTTGCAGTCACATCGACCACTTCGCAGACAGGCGGCGACGGTAGATGGATGTCTTCGGATGCATCAATTGCAGCAACTTCGGCGTTCTTCGCAGTCGAGCCAAACCAGTCCATGGTATTCCTCAACGGAACATCCAGGTTCGGCATGCTCAAGACGGTTGCAGCGGGAGGATACCTGCTTGCGCCTAACGCGAGTGCGACATTTACCTATAGCGGCCCGATAACCATCGGAACTTTGAATCATCTAGGATTCGATGGTGAACACGCGAACTTCCAGGTCTCGCAGAGCACCCAGTCCATCGTCTCTGGGCAGAGATTCGTGATCTCGGTCCAGGCAAGCGGGCTGATGGCTCAGACTGCCGTGGTAGCATCGTAGAGTGGAAGATGCGAGTCTTCCTTCTCCTTTTCTTTTTTTCTAGAATCAACTTCGAATATTCAGTGCGCTGAAACTCTATCGCTTCGAAGTTCTGACCTAATACTCTTCGAGCCTTCCACTAGATCTAGCGAGCCTCTCGAATCCCTTCATAAGCAGGTATCCTACGATAAGCACAGCTACCCCATCTGCAAACTCTTGTAGAAGGATCGTTCCGAGGCTCAGAATTGATGCACCGCTAATTGCCTCTCTAGCGGCTTGCACTCCGTACGTCATAGGTATAGCCCAGCTTACGGGTTGCAACCACGAGGGAAGACTCGACACAGGAAAGTTCACTCCGCTCACAAGCATCGTGAGGAAGAGGAAGATGTTTGCCACTATCATCGCAGTCCTCATGAATAGACCTATACTGCTGATCAAGAGCCCGAAGCTGATCATCATCACACTGGTCAGGACGATCGTGATTCCTAACGCCAAAAAGTCCGCGTTGGCGAAGCTGATACCGAACACTAGATCAGCGTAGAGAAATGCAGAGACTGTGATTACCGCAGACATGAATATCTGAAAGGCCGCTCGCCCGGTGAACAAAGCCATCCTGTTTGCCGGCGTCACTATCAGATTTTGCAGCGTGCCCTGCCACTTGTCCTGAGAAGTGATATTTGCAACCGCAAAAACGGCGGCGAACGACATCGACTGCACAGCATTCCCAATTACAGTATACTGCGCCTCAGCCGTATTGTGGTACACAGAAATCGCAAGCAAGTAGAAGAACGCCATCTCTGCGGGCGGAGTGATAAAAATCTGCATGATCCACATCTCCCAGGAGTCCCAGAGAATGGTGCCTTTTCTACCAAAGAGCACAGAGCCTGTGAACACGCGATAAAAGAGCGAGAGTTTCCTTCCTAGACTTTCTTTCTCTACTGGTTGCCGCTTTTCGCCTTCTATTGTTGCTGTCATGCCAAGCACTGCCCTAATACTCGTCTATCGTACCGTTTCTCTTCGCTATAGCTTCGACCCTCTCGAAAAGGAAGAAGCTCAGCCCAAAGTAGCAAAGCGTCGCAATCACCATGAATGCTATGTCGAGCCAGTATCCAGTAGGCAGTAGGTGGCCGTACGGGTACGCCGCGCCCACCGCTGCCCTCTTGATCGCTTCGATTCCCCAAGTCGGTCCGAGGATGTATGAGATCGGGAGGGCAAAGAATGGAAGCAGAGCCACTGCGAACGAGGTTCCGGTCGCGATATACACCGGAATCTCCATCGAGTTCTCTATGAATCCTCCCTTCCTGCTCAGCACGTACACTGTGGAGAGCATCAGGCCAAAGGAGGACATTGAGACGTAAGTTAGAATCGTAGCAAGTATAAACAACGGGGGATTGAGCAGTGAAACGCCGACTCTAAACCAAAGTAGCCCTATCGCGAGCACTATGAACCCGTTGATTACGCCGATGAATGTGTTCCAAAGAACTCGTCCCAACACTATCCAGATTAGGGGAGTGGGAGCCAGCAGAGTGGAGTCCATCGTTCCGTTCCAGCGATCAAACCCGATTGAATTGGCAGAGCCGTAGACGGTCGTTCCCCATACACCCATTAAACCTCCTCCGAGCACTGCGGAAAGTAGAGCCTCGGCTCCTCCGTTGCTTGCTCCGGAGTAGAAGAAGAGCGCCACCATCGTGAAGATGAAAGGCGCTATAATACTAGGTATGATCCACTGGGGATCAGCGACGAAGTTCTTGGCGGAGAGCACCATCGATGCCTTGACAACCTGCCTCTTTGACACGTGGTACGATCGGGGAGCTTGTGAAACACCTTTTTCCAAACTACTTCACTCCTCGACCAGTCTAAGGTACGCATCCTCGAGCGTTGGCTCTTTGATGCTCTTGCCGATTATCTTCACTCCCTCGGCGACCCGAGTAATTTCACTCAATAGGTCCGCTGCTATCGGAGTTTGTATCTTGATGAACTGTCTCTCCGATTCGAGATCGGCTACAACCCTGATTACTCCCTTGATTTCTTTGAGCTTGTCAACGAAACTCTGGGTCGCGCCGTAAGTCTCAAGCTCGACAACGGATATGTCCTTTACCTGATTCTTCAGGCCAGATGGGGTGTCAAGCGCAACTATCTTGCCCTTCGAGATCACGGCGATCCTCTTGCAAAGCTCGTCTGCCTCAAACATGTAGTGCGTCGTGAGGAGAATTGTCTTGCCCCACTTTTCCATCTCGCGAATCATCTGTCTTATGTCGCGAGCTCCTCCAGGATCGAGCCCGATAGTCGGCTCGTCAAGGAATATGAGCTCAGGATCATTCACAAGCGCCTTTGCGATGTGAAGCCTCTGCTTCATTCCTCGTGAGTACTTCTCGACCTTGTCATTCTCGCGGCCGTCCAGTCCTACGAGCTTTATCAGCTCGGGAATCCTCTTTCTGCTCACACTCGGATCAACGCCGTAAAGATCTGAAAAATACTTCATGTTTTCAACGGCAGTGACCCTGTTGTATAGCCCGCGCTCTCCGCCGAAGACAATCCCTATCCTTTTCCTTATTTCGTAGATCTGCTTTCGCACGTCAGAGCCGAGCACGTAGGCGTTTCCGGATGTTGGCGTAAGTAGAGTTGTCAGAATCTTGATCGTCGTCGTCTTGCCCGCGCCGTTAGGTCCGATCAGTCCGAAGAGCTCGCCTTTTTTCACTTCGAAGGTCACCCCTCCAAGCGCCGTTGTCACGCGGCTTTGCCTTCCAAAGTAAGAGCGAGTGACATACTCTCGCCTGAGGTCCTTTACCTCTATTGCAAGCTCTCCTGACATTTTGCAAGACTCTTCGTAGCTTTCGGAACTACGGAGCGGCTGGTATTTAGAAGAATCTGTTCACTGAGAGGATTCTGCGGAATTCTCTGACTGTTCGCTAATTGTCGAAACCTGCACGTCCACTTCCTTGTTTTCCCCGAGTAGAGCGAGCACCCTGTCCCAGTACTCCTTCGGCGTGTCTTTGTCGAGTTTGATCTCGATGTTGGCGTGGATCGCGGGCTGCAGTTCTGATTCACTCAGGATTCTGGCGCTTTTTCGAGAAAGATTCTTTGGTTCTCTTACCGGAGCCCTGGAAACTCTTTCTTGGACTCTCGGAACAGCGGCAAGCTGCACAGTGGCCCCGTTGGAAGTGTTCGTCGTTATCTTCTCTGTCAAGAACGACGCTAGTTCGGTTGAGATTCCTATGCTCGCCTTGTCTGCAAGGTAGAGGAAGAACTTTGCTGCATTGATCGCCTTGTCCCTAGTGAAGGCATACTTTCTGATGAAAAAGTTGATCAGATCATCGGGTACCGCTCTATCTAGCTTCAGCTCTGCAAAGAGATCCTGATAGGATTCGCGAGCAATGTCTTGGAAACCCCTCTTTTGCTCCTCGCCGACCATGTTGAGCTTGGGTAGTAGTTGCGTTGGTTTCCCTTGTTCGTCAATTACATGAAGGAACTTTAGCTGAGCAAGTAGCTTCCCTTCGTTGCTTGGCGCAATCTGGCTCAAAAAGGCAGAGTCTATGACCGAGGGGTTTTGCCTCTGGATCACAGAAAGGAATCTCTCAAACCAGAACCTCGAGGTGTTTCGTGCTGGAGGATTTCTCTTACCTGATGTTGCGGGCTTACTCGGCCTTTCTTCGAGGAGTGTCTGCTCTTCTTCTCTTACTTCTTCCATCTGGGTTACGCTCATGCGCTAGAACCTCCGTGAAGAAAAAGTTGGCGATTTGGCGCATATGGGTTTTGATGAAGAATTTCGCTGGGCATAGTGGAAGTTACAGCATGATTACAGTAACTTTTATGTATTCCGCTTTGGGGTGCTGTGTAGTCTTCGGTTTATCCAAAGAAAAATCTCTCTGTGTAAACTCGGTTGGTAGGGGGCGAATTTGTTAATTGTCACTCTCCCAAAGCATGGCCAGAACGGCCCCTCTTAGATACGGTGAGCCAGCATGCCAAAACAATGCAAGATTACTTAATGTCTCTAATCATTGGTCTGATCGGGGCAGTCGTAGGCGCAATAGCATACTCAGGAACCGCTCCTTTTTTAGTAGGTGGGAAGAGGAAAGAGCTGAAAGGGAAAAGAATCATAAGAGCGACATCCTCGCAGTTCTTGAACAAAACATTCTTGAACCAAACCAAGTTCATTACAACGAGCCATGCATAGATTCACAAAAAATCACATGGGCCGAATCTAACGAGCTTTACGATAGTTGCATTTCTCATCTCATGTACAAGAAATATCGTTGCATACTAGACAGGCTTGAGCAAGCAAAGCAATTCCATGACAAAAAAACGAAAGAGGTAGTGGGTAAGATAGAAGATTACAGGAGACATGTTAGAGAGAAACTAGAAAACTTTGGTTACTTGCATGTTCTTCCACTGTTTTCACCACTTCCCGCCACAGAAGAATATCTTCCGAACCAACCCCATTTCAATATGCGTTGCATAGTGCAAGACATTTATGATAACATCATGGCTTCAAAGTTTCCTACGAAGGCACATTTTGAGTGGCACTTGGAGACAAGGAGATCACCTGAAGCTATGATACTATTCTCAAATAGCGAGGTTGTTTCTGGCGATACGGATACGCTAAGAGAATTGTTAGATCTCATTTTATCATTACAAAATGATGTCAAGCTCACATCTTTAGTTGAGGAAATTGGCAATTTACAAAATGAACTGGTAGAGAATGAAGAATTGAAGAAATTTGAATCCGACCGATTGAATCTTGTAAAACAACTGACGTATGGACGAAAAGATCTGAAGGGTCACTGTACGTATTGCATGTCATTTTTGGACGCTGTTAAGAAGAGGCTTTGTTCTTGAAGTACTCTCCTAGAACGGCCCTGACTGCCTCAGGTACTGTTTCTAATTTCCTTCCTTCGATTGCGACTTGACAAAATACTCGTAGTCGCTTGCTCTCCTTACTGCGTTTTCTATCATGCAAATTGCTCTCCCTTTTTCCTGTCTGGGTTCGGTTGCGGTTGCCATGTTGCTATCGCTACACAATGGTATAGGACAATAGGTATA
Organism: archaeon; assembly: GCA_021806865.1. The sequence continues at coordinate 8,489 of JAKAPU010000034.1, read as the reverse complement.
TTAAGGTAGCGATATATGGCATTGTATAGTGTCTTCCGTATGATGCAAAAGATAATGGTAGCCATGAGTGATGAGATGGTAAAGGCTTTAGAGGCTGAGAGAAAGGCCCGAAAATTAGAAAGCATTCCTGAAGCAGTTAGGGCTGTTTTGGGGGAATACTTCAAAAGCAAACTTGACCACTAGCTCATTTTTGAAATCTCAGTGAGAATTGGTTTATCCCAACTCTCGAATCTCACTTTGTACAATCTCGGTTTAGTCGAAACAATCTTTCCGTATTCACTTTCAGATTCAAACCGAAGCGAAATAGTAAATTCTTCGCTTATTTTTTTGTGAACCCATTGGTTAGGAACGCCTATACCAATTAGCTCATATCCTTCTACTGAAATAAATCCAAGATATTTCAATTCCTTTGTCAATTCATTAGAAATTCCGCCATCGAAATTTCTTCGATGAATAAAGTGCTTCGGAGATTGCATCTCTAATGGCATTGGTGTTCCATTCGTTGAACCCCAGCTACGATAAGTATGTTCGTTTCCGAATGCTGGACTTAAGACCATAAGCTCGAAACTTCGTCCATCACCCAGCGTTATGAATAGATGACACTTCGTTCCTTTAGAACCTAGAAACTTGTTAATTATGTGAAAATAGACAAAGCAAGATTTGTATAATGGATTGCCTTCTTGTACAATCGCTCCAAAGCCATCATTCTTTTCTTGACTCATTACTGTGAAAGTAGAATATGACTAACCAGTAATTTTCGGATGAGGCTTGATAAAAAACGGGGAAGCAATCCCTCCCCTAAAACGAACATTAGAACTAGAGCGAAAGCCTCTGCGATTGTTGCTATAGCTAGTATCATTGTTACGAAATTGTTGTTTGGTGATTGAACAAATGCGGTCGTTGTAACTGTCGTTATCGCAATTACATTGAGCATAAGGGGAGCCTGTTTTGATTGAGTATTTGAACAAAAGGCCGTTGGCCCCGCATAAAAGAAATGACATTTAGCAAGAAAGCCCCAATGTCCGTTTTGGATACTGAGAGTTCTTTCATTGATGGTTTTGTTTCCATCAATCGCGTTTACGCACTCAGAAGTTTTGTTCGATAAACCGTTAGTTACACGGAACCCGCTTTGGGGTTCTGGTAAGTTTGCGTCTGTCAAATCTGCGTGTTAAGTTGCGTCTGCTCAGGATACCAGAAGAGTGGCGAGACTTCTTCTGGTTGATAGTGGGTTTTTTCTCAGGAATTTGTTTGACGCTTGTTGCTGTGATATTTGCACTAGCGAAGTAGTTAATCCTCGGAATTATTGTCTTTTCTTTGGATGCCACACACGAGGAGACCAACCACAATGAAAACGACACCGATGATGTATGCCATTTCAATTGAAGGATTGAGACCGTAGAACTTGAGACCTGTCATATTCAAGAAACTTTGAACCGCCCAATAAATCGTACCGCCAGCTATGAACATAATACCAAAGAACAGAAGTCCTTGACAGAGTTTCATAATGCTTCGCTAAATCAGTCGTATTATAACCAATATCCCTTCAAACACGAAGCGTAGAATAGAATCGTGCTTCTTGAGCCATTGCTCAAGACGCTTGAGTTTGGATTTCCTTCTACTCTTTTTCGAGGCATTTTGAATCAGCGTTAGCCATTTGTTTTGACCGTCTATGCTAATTCCACACGCCTCAGAGGGAGTATATGATCTCCGAGAGATTCGTGCGGTCTGATGTAATTGTGGAATATCTGATAACCCTTCAAGATCGGCGTGTCGGTTCGCTTTAATCCACGCATCGTTCTCTCACGATCTCGAACCTCTCCATTCATACGCTCCATCTTGTTGTTGTGGATCGTGCCCTTGAGCTGAATTTGCCTGATATGCTCAGACTTCATACCGACTTAGCTGAACTCTTTCTCTTTAGCTACTTCTCCAACTCTCCAGTCATTACCACTTTGCTTTTTCATCATACCAGATCATAGGAATTCTATCTCGCTGTTCTCGATTGATAAGTGCAGTACTTTGCACAGTACCGTCTGTCGGATTCGTGAGTAGGAAATCAAAACATCTTATGCTCGCGTAATGGATTCCTCCAAGCCCGTCAATTTCATGCTTTGTTCCCACAATCTCAAAGCGATCGATTGATCGTACGATGTCTCGGATGACCTCTTTGGTGTGCAGTCATCAAAATACTTCCCGCTGACTCCCTGGACCTCAGGCGAGGAGGCAAGATAAATGGAAGTCCTTGCTCCGTCCTCTGCGCTCTTCATGAAGAGCGACGCAAATCTTGTAAGTGGGGTTGCGAAACCAGCATGCGCCCAAATATTTGTCCTAATTGTTCCAGGATGCAGGCAATTTGCCATTATTTGCTTTCCATTTAAGCGCCGTGCAAGCTCATAAGTAAACAGCACAAGTGCCAACTTTGAGCGTTGGTAAGCCGAAAATCCTTGCGCTCCCATTCTCCTATCCTGAGTCAAGTTGTCCAAAAGTAAGTCACCACCGAAATGACCTACTGATGCAACGTTAACAACTCTCGAAGGAGCAGACTTTTCCAAAACTCCTAGCAAGAGGTTTGTCAGCAAAAACGGCGCAAAGTAATTCACTGCCATCGTTTGTTCAATGCCCTCTTCTGTTACGCCAAGCTCGGAAAGTTTGTTCCAGCGTTGTTGATCAGGACATCCAAGCGAGATTGCGATGCCAAGAATTCGGATGCCACCCTTCTTACCTCTCTCTGCAGTAGCAAGTCTGCGGCGACGAGCTCAATCGAACTGTTACCGCTCTTCTTGACAAATTCGTCAACAGCTTCTTTTCCCTTCTCCTTGTTTCGGCAGACCAAAACCAGAGAGGCACCCATTCTAGCCAGCTCTAGTGCTGTGACTTTTCCTATTCCAGAATTTGCTCCGGTGAGCAAGATGGTCTTTCCATGGAGGTCCACCTTTTGCTGAGAGTTTGTCATCTTCTTGCACCCTAGTCCGTTACCGAGAATCTAATCTGCTTTTTCCGCTTGAACTCCTGAGGTGAGATGGTGCTCAGAATCGCGTTCACTCTCATCCTTCCATCCATGGCCGCCTTCATCGCAAGCGCTATGTCTTCCTTATCCTCGCACTTACAATCAGGACATAGAAGCTTGAGCATCCCGGATGCCACCTTCTTTATCGCCTTCTCCTCTCGTATAGTAACTCCCTCCGCAGATGGGGATTCGATCTTCACCCTATCTGAAATCAAATCAAAGAACGATCCTTGCATTGACATCTGGTGGAATACTTCTGAGAGATAGTCAGCCACGATTCCGTATCCAGAGGCGAGATGCTCACTCGATTGCATTATTTTCGGCAGCTCCCATCCGGGTATGAAGCAGTGAATCCTGTCAAGCAAAGCCGAATCCCTCATGAAATGCGGAAGCGCACTGACGACCTCTGATTCAGAAGGCACGAGCTCGTCGGCAGAGGACGAGCCAAACTCGACGTTCCCCATGAAGACAAGCGAAGCTTTCGCGTGAGCTTTCTTCGGCCCTCTCTCAAAGAATCCATCGACCATGTAGTCTTTCAGCTTCCCAATCATCTCCTCGCCGTTTGGAAAAGTGAGCTTGCCGATTTCATCCAGAACGACGCAATCCCTCACTCCGATTTCGCCAACCGTCTTTGTCGCAATGTTGTAAAACAGTGTGGCGGGGCTAACCCTTCCTCCAGAAATCAGACGAGTGGAATAAGAGATGTTCCTGTAAAGGTAGGTCTTGCCGGTAGCTTTCGGACCCAACTCGAGCATGTTGCAATTTGGCTCTATGAGAGGAACGAGCCTTAGCAGGAGAAGCATCTTCTGGTATTCGCTGTAAACGCCGGGATTTAGTCCAATGCTTCTGATCAGAAGATCTATCCACTCGCTCCTTGTGAAAAGCCTTCTCTTTGAAGTGAAATCTGAAAGATTTACGTTGACTACTTCGAAGGGAGTGAACTTGGTCATGAGTATTGGAGAGGTGTCTATTCCCTTCGTTGACCAGCTGTCCACCGGCTCTGGTTCGCGAACGTACTTGAGAGTCGCAACTCCCCACATGCCCGAGCGGAGGAGGTCGGTATTCTCATCCAGAATAGTTGACAGAACATCGGCGTCCCTGACGTTGAGGCATGGGATTATCAGGCGGTGCTTTGCTCCTTTGATGTCTGTCTCGACCTTGAACTCGTCCATCAGCGTGTAACTGCCGGACGTCATTATGTCGTGGAGTATCTTGTCCTTGTCCCTGAGCTCAGGAAAGTGAACGCTCACAAAGTCCGAGAGTTTTCTTGCGTCCTCTGGAGTGGGATTGTCGCCAGAGTAGAACTTTGCAACAAGATACTCTGAGATGAAGCGCGGAAGTCTGCTGATCTCGTAGGAATGCACGAGCTCCTTTCTCACCACATACGAACCGAAGGCGCTCTTTGCCTTTGAGTCAAGTTCGGTCGTGGCGGTCATTGATTGTTGAGTTCAACCACGAACCAAATAAAAACGATTACTGGGTCGAGGAAGAAAATTCCTCGATCAGATTGTCCCAGCTCCTGGCTGTCTTTTTCTTTGCGTCGGGTCTTGTCGCGACTAATTTCCCTTTCTTCACGCGCTTGGTTCGACTTTTCACTTTCGATTTGGTTCTGGGATCTACAGTTTGTTCATCGCTAATGCTTTGAACAAAGGTTTCGAGTACGCTGCCAAGAGTGGACACGGTCGAAGCTTTGTAAAGTTCTGACGCTTTTATCCTGGGATACTTGCTCTCTATGGCTGTCATTACTGCTAGAGAGACATAGTTGACAACAGCAGAGAATTCATGTTTTAGCGAGACAGCAGACGAACCTTTACTTCCGGCATTGTTTTTCGTGCTTGACGAGAGAGATTTGGTGTCGCTGTCTTCAACCTGTTTCAACCAAAGACTGATCATTGAGTAAGTACTCTGAAGCATCTCTAGATCTTCTCTTTGCGAAGAACCTCCGTTCTCGATGTAGTTCGTCAGCTCTTTCAGCGAACTCATGACCTCTTGGCGTCGTTTTGTGAATTGTGCAATGACACTTAACTTGTCGTCGGGTACGGCTAGTGGTTCGAAGGCCTCTGGGTTCCTCACCCAAGCTATCATCAAAGCAGCAGCGTGGGGACAGAGTATGCCTTCTCTCGACCAGGAGCAACCGCACTCGCCAAAGATTTTGATTCCTTCTCTATTCTTGGCACGTTCTAGTGTAAGTCTTGGCACGAAGAATTCAGTTCCGCTAGCTTGCATCTCATTCCTTCTGGCACTCAGCTTTGCTGAGATTGTGTCGTTCGAAAAATGCCTTTCTGAAATTCTTCCTTCTGTATAGTAAGCCAGCCCAGAGGAATATACCGCTACTCCGCATATACTTCTTATTGTGAGCTCAGTCAGTTTGCAAAGAGATTCGCCTGCGTGCGAAAGCTCTCCTTCTTTCTTGGATTCCGAACTAGTGTTTTCCGACTCTTTGGCGGATGTTTCATACGATCTTGAAAGTGCAACCTGTCCAAGCCTCTCCACCGATCCATAAAGTGCGCTGGTACGCCTAACTATTTCAGGCGAGGACAAGGTGCTCCCACATTACCAACTGTCACTGAATATATGTGTTGACCTACTGGTTTTTCATTCTCGCATTCAAATCAAGTTACGTTGCGGTCTTCATTGGGAGGATGCTACCACACTGCCAAGATCAGACATCCAAGCTGCCTGACGACCCTTTCTGTACTCTTCATCGTCGCTCTCTTGCTTCTCAACTTTCTCCTCTGTCAGTACAGGATGCGCTAGCCTGATCTTGTCTGCTTTGAGGCAACTGTGCAAGAAATTTCGATGCATGTGCTCGCTTTGTGCTTGCAGCTCTCGCAATAACACACGTCATCGTGCCTGTTCTTTCTGCTCAACTGCTGACGCACATCGTAACGAATCTTCTAAACATGAATAGAGTTTTGAAGTAGGCGCAATCCCTCAGCTTTCGTCTTCTCTAGCGCGAAGAATCAATAGCTCCTATATCACAAATCCTGAACTGAGCATTTCGGACTCTGACAAGCCTTAAATCGACTAATCAAAATTTCATTTTTCAAAGTGCATTTTGGTTTGAGCAAGATCAAGGATCCGTCTCTTGCCGGGGCGGGAAGAAAGAAAATTGAATGGGCAGAATCAAGAATGCCCGTGTTGATGAAGCTTAGGGCGATCCACTCCAAAAAGAAGACGCTTCAGGGAGTGAAGATTGCAGGATGCCTGCACGTCACGAAAGAAACTGCTGTGCTTGTCGAGACCTTCAAGGCGGCCGGAGCCGAGGTCGCATGGTCAGGTTGCAACCCACTTTCCACCCAGGACGACGTTGCTGCTGCGATGGATGCAAACAACGTTGACGTGTACGCGTGGCGGGGCCTTTCTTCTCAGGAATATTACTGGTGCATCGAGCAGACTCTCAAGATGAAGCCAGCACTCACATTGGACGACGGAGCAGATCTTATCTTCACTGTTCATACAAAGCATACTGAGTACCTCAAGGGACTCGAAGGTGGAACGGAAGAAACGACGACCGGAATTCACAGGATCAGGTCAATGGCAAAGAGCGGCGACCTGAAGTATCCTATAGTGGCGGTAAACGACGCGGAAACCAAGTCAGACTTTGACAACGTGTACGGCACGGGCCAGAGCGCCATCGATGGAGTGATTAGAGCAACCAACATCCTCTTCTCGGGGAAGAACGTTGTGATCTCGGGTTACGGTCACTGCGGAAGGGGCCTCACGAGCAGGGCGAGGGGATTGGGAGCAAAAGTCATCGTGACCGAGATCGATCCAATCAAGGCTCTGCGTGCCAGAATGGAAGGTTTTGATGTCATGCCGATGAGCGAGGCAGCGAAGGTGGGAGATATTTTCATCACCGCGACGGGTTGCAAGAACGTGATTACGAAGGAGCACTTTGTCTCGATGAAGGACGGTACAGTTCTCGCAAACGCTGGCCACTTCAACGTTGAGGTCTCGATCTCTGACTTGGAAGATATTGCGAAGAAAAAGAGAGAAGTAAGAGCAGACAACATGGAGTACACTCTCCCGAACGGAAACAGGCTCTACGCACTCGCGGAAGGAAGGCTAGTCAATCTCGCAGCGGCGGAGGGACACCCGAGCGAAGTTATGGACATGAGCTTTGCAAACCAGTTCCTATCGAATGTGATGCTTTCAAAGGAAGGAAAGAAACTAAAACCCGATGTGTATGAGATACCAAGGGATCAGGACGAAGAGGTCGCAAGGCTCAAACTCGCGAGCATGGGGATCGAGATCGACAAACTCTCAAGAGAGCAACTCAAGTACCTCGGCGGTTGGGCCGAAGGTACCTAGATTAACTGCCGATTACTGGCTTCTCACAAGAAGTACACCAATACAAGAGAATGTCATTCGCTGTAGGAGTGTGTAAGACGGAGACCACTCCAATCTTGGCGAACATGTTGGAGACATGTAAAACGGTCATAAGCCAAACTAGGCGGTTGCTAATTTGTATCAGAGCAAGAGAGATTTCTTCTGTTCGAACAACGAATGATGCTTCACCACTACTTCGAAAAAATCATGCGAACCAATCCTTAAAGGCAAAAAATCATTCAAGCCTTCCGTTGAGGCAAATGAAATTCGGCCTTCGTCTCGCGGATTGGTTTGGAACTACTCAGAACATGGTTGAGCTTGCGCTACTCGCTGAGAAAAACGGGTTTGACTTTTGCTGGGTCTCTCACGATGTCTTCATGCGCAGCTCATTCGTAACACTCACTGCGATTGCAGATCATACTAAGAAGATGATTCTGGGTAACACCATACTCAACCCATACACAACAAACCCAGCTGAGCTTGCAATGTATCTTGCATCGCTGGACGAGCTGTCTGGCGGAAGGGCAGTGTGTGGGATCAGTGCTGGGGCTCTGGAGTACATGGAATGGCTGGGCATTCCTGCAAAACGCCCACTTACAAGGACAAAGGAGTCTGTCGAACTGATACGACAACTTCTCTCCGGCAAGATCGTCAAATACGAAGGTAAGGAGTTCAACTGGAGCGAGCAGGCTTATCTAAGATTCAAGCCACTCCGCTCGAAAATTCCCGTTTACATCGGAGGGCAAGGAGACAAGATGCTGGAATATTCTGGTGCAGCCGGAGACGGTGCTCTTCCTTTGCTTTATCCTCCTGATTTCGCAGAATACGCTGTGAAGAAAATCTCAGAAGGAGCAAGGAGCGCAGGCAGGAATCCAAAAGAAGTGGACATTGCGGGCTGTGTCTGGATGTCGATCGCAAAGACAAGAGAAGAGTCTATCACAACACCTCTGAAGGAGTTAGTTGCTTACTTTGGGCCGCTTCTCGGAGAGAAAGGGCTTGGGTCGGTTGGTTTGTCACTGGAACAGTTCTCCGAAGTCCACGACACGTTCAAGAAGAAAGGAATGCGTGAAGCATCAAAGCTTGTGAACGAGAAAATGCTTCGTCTTGCAATTTACGGATCTCCAGATGACTGCCTCTCTAGAGATCGGAA
>JAKAPU010000033.1:3342-19002 GCA_021806865.1 archaeon | reverse complement strand
TCATCGGCATAGACATAGTTCAAGTAGAAAGTAGCAATAGCAAAGCTTCTAAAGCATCCTATCCTGAGATTACTGCACATGAATTGAAGTCTTCCTCTCGTAGACTCAATCACATCAAAACAATGATCTATCGCAGCCTTTCCTTTGTGAAGGGAAAGTGGGGGAAAGTCGTCAAAGAGAGTAAAGCCGGTTTCATCTCTAAATTCTATCAACGGCTGAAGATTCTTGTTATTGACGCATTCGAACAAACTTGTGATCTTGTCTCTGATCTGTTCTTTATCAGAGGGCTTGCCAACGCGTTTCTTGCTTCTCTGTGTGATTTCGTCTAATCGATAGCCGTTAGTTGTTGTTCTTCCCACGAGTTTTTCAAGCTCCCTTACACATAGGTGCTCTCGAATCGTAAGCTTCGATAGAGACAGTCTGACTCTTTCATCGCTCACTTTTGAAAGAATCCTCGCCTGCCTTTCGCTCAGTGATTGCAGCAGCAATTGAACCGATGAATCCTTCAGTTGTTCTTTGCTAAACAAGTCGATCATTGATATGTGCTGAGAAACGTAAGATTTTGATTTGCCAGAGACTTCAGCAATTTCTTCATAGCTCATCTTGAATTCGGTTGATAGGCACTCGAAGAACCTAGCGAGTTCGTAGTCTGTGAAGTCCTTTCGTTCCAAGTTCTCTGCCAACATCATCCTTGCTGCGGCTTTGTCGTCAAGATTCAGAATTTTGGCTTGGATTTTCTGCCAACCAAGATTCTTTGCAGCCTGAAATCTCCTTCCTCCGCAGACGATTTCGTATCTTCCGCTTTTCTTTGGTCGGAGCACAACCGGCTCAATCTGACCGATTTTGTCCATTGACGCGGCCAGTCCTGAAACTAGGACATCCGGGACGTACCTGGCCAACCGGGGAAGCTCTATCTGCGTCATCTTGACGAGTTGAGAGCGCGCTTCTGTCACGCCATATTTGTGAGGCTTGGGTTTGGAATATAAACATGGAGTTCACCAGGTGAACCGTCGAAGTCTCAATTTGACAGATCGTGCTTGATATTGTTTGACTGGATGAAGGTGATTTGCCCTCGCTGCAAAGTCAGCGGGATTATCAACTTCGAAACTGGCGAGGCGATATGTCCGAATTGCGCTCAAGTCATTATTGAAGCGGTATCTCAAGGGCCTGGAACTGTTGAAGGCGAGGCTCGATCTACAAAGGAAAGCTCCGGTATACGAAGAATCACGGAGAAGCTAAACCTTCCACCGAACATCACAGTCAAGGCTACGAATCTGCTTTCGAAAGCAAGCAGAAATCAGATCAAAAAGAGGAACACAAGGGTGTTCAATGCTGCTGTTGTCTATGCTGCGTGCAAGATAATGGATGTGCCGCGAACTATTCAAGAAGTGAGCTCAATTGAGTCAGTCTCTACAAGAGATGTTCTTAGAGAATACAGGCATCTCATGCTCGAGCTGGAAGAGAAGAGTCCTGTTGGAGATACCCGAAAGATCATATCAGGACTATGCAATAATTTAAGCATAAGCGAAAGTACCAAGAGGCGCTCAATTGAAGTATATGCGAAGCTTGCAGACCGACTCTCTCCGAAGAGCAGAAACCCCATTTCACTTGCGTGTGGCATTGTTTATCTTGTCTCAGTAGTTGAGGCCGAGAATCTAACAATGAATAGAATAATCAAAACCGTTGGAATCAGCAAAGATTCTGTCATGCAAGTTGTGAAGGAGCTTCGTTCCGAGGATATCTTCCAGTTGCTACTCGATCATTAACTCTTGTCTGTCGATTGCACTTCGAGTTCTTAGGACTTTGGATTCTCTTTCGTTTCTTCGGTCCAAATCTTTGTGTTCCATGCAAAGTGTTCCCCTTATGCATTAGGGCACTTCTACGTTCGTTCACTCTCTGCTTTCGTGTCAATGCAAATCCGCCAGTTTGCACCCTCAAGCGGAATTCTCAACAGTGCCAGTAAACCTAGAACTAGGATCTCTCTTAGATCCTTCAACACAACATTAGCTGCGTTATACCCCGCGGCCAGAAATATGCTACCTCTTGGATGTTCAAAGTGAACGAAACTTTTCAAAACACTTAATTCCGCAATTTCGGAATTGCTGAAATCATGAAAGTCAGCAAGCTCGAACTGCGACAACTTCAACACCTGGTGATTGGCTCTTCAATCCTCTCCACCGGTGGAGGGGGTTCTCCTTCGAATGCGATGAAGCTTGCGCGTGAAATATTCTCTCTAAAACGAACTCCTAAGCTTGTAGACCCTGAGGAACTCAAAAAGACAGATATCGTATTCTCTCCAGGAGACGTTGGTGGAGGAATAGATCTAGAGGAGGAATCGCGATTCCAAAGAGTTTACGGCACAGCAATTCCAACCAAGTGGAAGAAGTGGCCACTAGAACAATGGGCACCCTCAGCTGTTAAAGAACTGTCAAAATACCTGCGCAAGAACGCGAATGCCTTCCTCTCGACGGAACTCGGGCCAGGTGGTATGATGAGCGTGTTGAAAATTGCAACCATTTGGGGAAAGCCAATGATAGATGGTGACACAGTTGGAAGAGCTGTTCCCGAGATGACAATGTCGAAACTCTACATCAATCATTCAAAGATAATCGCAGGAGCTTCGACCTCGCACTTTGGAGATGTCTTGCTTCTTGAACGAACAAAGAACCTTCGACGCTTGGAAGACATCGCAAGGTCCTTTTCCATTTCCGCAGGCGGCGGGGTGGGACTTGCAATAGCAATTGATGGAAGGACAGCTAAGAGGTCCGTAATTAGAAACACGGCAACCAAATGCATCGACTTGGGAGAGAAAGTGAGTAATTCTGACACCTCTGATAAAATGGTAAAGAGCATTGTTGATTCAACCAACGCTAGACTCCTTTTCGTTGGAAGGAACATTAAGGTCCAGAAAGAGCCAAAGCGGGGTCATCTTATCGGAGCTTACCTTTTCAAAGGCACGGGTGATTACAAAGGACACAGTTTCAAAGTTTGGTTCAAGAACGAGAATCACATCTCATGGTTCGACGAGAAATTTTCCGCTACCTCGCCAGACATAATCTCAATTTTTGATCCAAAGCTGCGTATGGGAGTTTGGAATTGGGATCCTGTTCCAAAGGATCGCGACCTCTACATATTTGGAATTCCTTGCGACAAGAGATGGAGAAGCGAAGTTGGACTAGCGGTACTTGGGCCGAAGGCTTTCGGGTTTTACACCGATTACAAACCGGTTGAGAAGCTCTGATTGAACAACCGAGCTTGGTGGTTGATAATTCTTTGCCGCCTAGTAAGCTGGGCGGGCCACTACTTCTCTTATAGCTCGTGAAATGTTATTGGCTGCAGCTTCGACCAACCTTTTGCCTTCACCTGCATCTGCCTTGGTGGGATTCCCCAAGACTCCTGATTTTGTCACGTCCTTGAATGTTCTGAAACTACTGACATAGAAACTCTCCGAAAGCTGCATTGTACGTGAGGCTCTTGGCAATTCCTTCTTAGCTTCGTGCATTTTGACGTTTTTGGGTCTCAGATGAAGCATCCAAGAGGTCTCTTGCCTGTTTGCGTGGAAACCTTCCTCAAAATCCATTGCGTGTCCTAACTCTTTTGGAATGAACTCCCACCAGCTGAATGAGATCACTTTGCATGGAGATAATTCTTTGCGCAATTCGGCCGTTGCAATAGACAGAGCGCCCGAGTTTCCTCCATGGCCGTTGATGAACACTAGCGGGTCGAATCCGTGCGAGTTGAGCGAGCGAGCATAGTCTTTCACAATCTCCATGAAAGTTCTTGCAGTTAACGTAATTGTTCCAGGGAAGGGAAGATGATGTTCCGAGACCCCTGGGCGAATTGGAGGTGCAACGAGCGCGCCCAGCTTCCTTGCAACAAGTAGAGAGACTTCGTACGGGGCTACAACATCTGTATTCAATGGAAGGTGAGGTCCGTGTTGCTCAATTGAGCCGGTCGGAACAAGTATGACCTTGCTCTTCCTAAGTGATTGTTGAACGTCTTTCCAACTCATCTCTTCCAATAATAGCGATTTCAAGATGTGCTAGGACTGTCGGGAGCCATATTAAAGTGCTACAGTACAAAATCTCCAAGCACCGCCTAAACATAGTTCGGCGATTGCTGATGGCAACAAAAACAAAAAAAGTACGAGGCTCTTGCACGAATAGTAAAACGCGTCGTGCAAGAGTCAAATTTTGAATCCGATGTCTGGATGAGACGCGACCCAAGTTATCCCTTATAGTAGACAGTGTAGAGACCGTACTCGAAGCTCGGTGCTAACGAAAACGTGTAGCCACCTACTTGTGGTGAAAGTGCAACATAGTACGGAGCAATTGCGAGGAATAAGTCTGGTGCTTGGCTTACGATGTCTTGTTGTAGCTGGTAGAATATCTGTTGTCTCAACGTTTGGTTGAATGTAGCTCTCTCCTGGCTCAGCAGGTTATCAACCGTAGAGTTGCTGAACCATTCCATAGATATCCAAGAACCATGTGAAGCGGTGTCGTACACCGAGAAGAGAAGAGAATCTGCATCAGGATAGAATGGAATGAATTCGATGATTGAGAAGTCTGGAGTAGTGGTTTTGTTGGTCGCTAACTGAGTGATGGTCAGGAAAGTTTGTGGCTGAATTTTCACTTGTAGTCCGATCAATGCCATGTCCTTCTGGAACTCCTCTGCCAGCTGCTGTTCTTGGATATTTCCAGCGACATATACGATTGTGAGCGAAGTATTCGAAGGATTGACTCCTGATTCGGAGAGGAGTTGTTTTGCCAGCGCTATGTTTTGAGAATACATAGTGACATTGGGGTTGTGATCGAGATAGCCCTGCGGGACAGGCCCGGCAAGCTGTGTAGATCCTGGGAATATGTACTGAAGAGAAGTGTAGTTGAAGGCGTAAGAAACTGCTTTTCTAAAGTCAAGGCTATTGAGCGGAGCCTTTGCAGTGTTCATCTTTATCGTGTAGAATGTTGAGCTGTTGTAAGTATTGAACTGCCAACCCATCTTCTGTAATGCAAGATAAGTTGGATATTGAAGATATGTGCTGACCCAATTCAATTGGTTGGATTTTGCTAGAGAGAGTACCGTAGCATCAGAAGTTACTAGCGTATATGTGACCGTGTTGTATGGTCGAGGGTTGTTTGACCACCCCATCCAGTAGTTGTCAAATCTTTGGAGAGTCAGTGAGACTCCTGGCTGGTAATTGGCAAGCGTGTATGGCCCTGATCCAGCGTCATGACTATTCAGCCAAGCTGTTCCCCAATCGCCCATCGGATTACTTGAAGATGTGTTTGCAAGATGTTGCATCACTGCCTGCTGGTCAACTATGAAGAGTAGCGATAGTGTACCAACGAATGGAGAGAAGACAGTTTCTGTCTGGAACTCGATTGCAGTGGAATTAAGAACTTTGATTCCTGAAGAGTTTAAAATTCCATACCAAATGAATGAAAAACCTTGTCCAAGCGCCAATGCTCGCTCCATTGAAAACGCCACATCGCTCGCATTCAGAACGTCTCCATTGTGGAAATGGATTCCTTGATTGAGCGTAAATATGTAGGTGGTTCCATTCGGTGACACGGTCCAATTTTTCGCCACATGAGGCAATACCGTCGCATTAGGAGATTGCGTTACGAGGTTGTCGTAGACGTTGTATTCGTAAAGCACCTGAGTGTAAGTGTTACCAACTGCAGGATCCAACGCTCCGAAATCTTGGCTGACTTGGATGTTCAGCGGTGGCGTCGATTGGTTGGTGAAAGAGGTCGTGGCCGTGCTAGAAGAGCTAGATGTCGAACTCGTAGATGTCGTTGTCGACGGTGAAGTAGTGGCGGACGATGTGGAGGTCGACGAACTAACAGAAGACGTAGTTGCAGTTAGGGCGACATAGCCAGCCGCTGCGATGATTATTACTATGACGACTACAATTGCGAGAAGTATACTTCGAGAAATTGCATTTCTTGCACTCATGATATCAACATGCATATTTTTGGCGACTATATACTTTGCTCGATGAAGTTAAAAAAACCACGCTGGAATATGGAGTGCTACAACCATGGCCATATCTTCTAATAAGTCTGGCATCTTTTAAATAACCACAAACTCGATACTAGGACAGAATTGCGTTTCTGGGAATTTGTAGTTCGCAGAATTTTGCTTGCACTCGTTACACTACTGGGTCTTTCCGTAGTAATATTCTATCTATCCAGAATACTTCCAGCTGATCCAGGAAGACTCGCACTGGGGCCTTATGCTACGCAGCAACAAGTCGCGCAGTACGATCATGCATTAGGCTTGGACAAACCTCTATACGAACAGTATTTTTTGTATTTGTACAATTTCTTTCGTGGTCAGTGGGGTACTTCCATTATAACACATAGAAATGTACTCCTTGACGTAGAGTATTACTTTCCCTCGACTTTCGAACTAATCACAATTTCCATTCTTCTTACAGCCGCAATCGGAATTCCATTAGGCGTTATAGCCGCTACTCATCGTGGAAAGGCTTCTTCGGCAACTATAAGGTTGCTTTGGATTCTTGGCATTGCAATACCACCATTTGCGACGGGAATAATGCTTCAGTTGATATTCGGCTATTACCTGAATGTTCTGCCAGTTGCAACTCAGATAAGCGGCACTCCACCAGTCAGAATCACCGGCATGTACGTTGTAGATAGCATTCTTACGGGAAACTGGCCCGACTTTGTCAGCTCTGTAAGACATCTTATCTTGCCTGAAGTGGCCCTGTCGCTCCCTGGAATAGGACAAATTGCTCAACTTACGTACGCAGGGACTTTAGATGAAACGAGCGAAGACTATTATTCAGCGTTAATCGCTTTTGGCGCGCCAGCGCGAGACCGAGATTTCAAGTACGCGCTTCGGTCAGCGTTAATTCCCGTTCTGACTATTCTTGGTCTTCTGTATGCTTCATTAATAGCCTATGCGTTTCTCGTCGAGATTGTATTCACGTGGGGTGGTCTTTCGCAATACGCAGTGAATGCAATGTTAAGCAAAGACTTCAACGCAATAGTTGCCACTGTTTTGGTCGTGGGGCTGTTCTACATAGTAGTGAATTTTCTTGTTGACATTTCCTTGGGCTATATCGATCCAAGAATAAGACTCGGGTCCAAGGAGTGAGTTCCCCCGTTTGAATTCCACAAGGACGTCCGAGCTCATGAACCAGCTATATCGTCTGACTTACGATCCATTGACTATTGTTGGGTTGTGCATATTGGGGGCGATTATTATAGTGGCAGTCTTCGCACCTCACCTAACTCCCTATGCTTCTCAAGTTGGGCCTTACACCAATTTCAGCTCTGAATTTCTTCCTCCTTCTGCCACACACTTGTTCGGAACTGACAACGTTGGAAAGGATGTTTTCACTCAAGTAATCTTTGGTTTCAGGATCTCGCTGTTTGTAGCAACGGTTGTGCTGATTGCAAGCGTTCCCATAGGTATCGTGCTAGGATTGATCGCAGGATATTATGGTGGATGGATGGAATCAGTAATTCAACGCGTTACTGAAATATTCCTAGCACTTCCGGCACTGATTTTTGCCCTAGTGATAGCAGCAATTCTCGGGCCCAGTCTTCAAGATGTCATCATAGCTCTAATCAGTTTATGGTGGAACTGGTATGCGAGACTCATGTACACCGTCACGAAATCACTGAAGACGCAGCCGTATATTCAATCAGCGAAGGCCCAGGGAGCAGGATCTTTACGCATAATGTTTCGAGAAATCCTACCGAACGCAACTTCTACATTGACGGCAAAGATGATGATTGATTTAGGTGTGATCATATTAATCGAGTCAGCCATGGGTTTTCTTGGCATAGGCGCTCAGCCTCCGACTCCCGACCTTGGAGTAATGGTCGCAGAAGGATTACCGTATTTGGCAACATATTGGTGGATTTCGATATTCCCTAGCTTGGCTCTGACATTACTTGTATTGTCGTTCAACCTGATAGGGATCGGAATTAGAGATTTATTCGATGTGAAGGTGATATGAAGCCACTCCTAGAAATAAGGGATCTCAGTCTAAGCGTGACGTCAAACAGGCAAAAACTTCCTATCCTCAGGAGTATGGAATTGACCATTGCAAAGTCAGAGATAGTAGCCATCGTTGGAGAGACAGGGAGTGGAAAAACGCTCACTGCGAAGACGGTCATGGGTATCTTGCCTAAGAATGCAATTGTGGAATCAGGGCGTATTATCTTTGATGACGTGGAGTTGGTCACAAGTGCGGATAGGAGAGGAGCACTTCAGAAAATTGCCATGGTCTTCCAAAATCCTATGACCTCCATGAATCCTCTCTTCAAGGTTGGAGAGCAGATGAACGATGTTATCAAATGGTCTCTTGATAGCAAGTCATCACTAACCAAAGATGCGAGGTTAGAGAAAATTGCTTCTGCACTTCAGCAAGTCAGACTTGGAACCAACTTGAACATACTCGAGATGTATCCATTTCAGCTCAGTGGAGGCATGCGCCAAAGAGTAATGCTGGCGATGGCTCTGCTACGTAATCCTTTGCTCCTAATTGCAGACGAACCAACCACTGCACTTGATGTAACAACCCAGAAGGAAATACTCGACTTGTTGAAGGAGCTAGTGCAGCGAAACGAAATGAGTCTTCTTTTGATAACTCATAATCTTGGAATCGCTTTCGAAACAGCAAACCGGACATACGTCCTATATGCAGGGCAAGTTGTGGAGGAAGGCTCGACAGCTTCGATTTTCGCCTCTCCTAAGCATCCTTACACAAGAGGTTTGATCGAGTCAATACCTTCGCTAGATGGTTCGAGATCAATGGCAGGCATCAGTGGTGAAATCTCCCAGATTGATCGGGAAACCAACTATTGTTGCTTTGCCAGCAGGTGCTCCTATGTGATAGATCGGTGTAGAAAAGAGAGACCCAATTTAGAACCGATTGGAGAATCGCATAGCGCAGCGTGTTTTGTTGCGAAAAAGACAGTGATGCCGAATTGATGAATTCCATCTTTTCCTTGAATGATGTTTCAAAGACTTTCGAAATAACAAGAGGAATAACCAGGAAGAAAGTGGGAGAGATTAGGGCGGTCGACCAAGTCACTTTCGACGTCAATAAAGGCGAGATATTTGGCATAATTGGTGAGACTGGATCGGGCAAATCGACATTGGCAAAGATGCTCTTATTGCTGGAAAAGCCAGACTCTGGAAGAATCCTGTTTTATGATAGAGACATACTTTCCTTTGATAAACACGAGGTGAGTGAATACCGGCGAAAGGTACAGACCGTGTTTCAGGATCCATCTTCTTCGCTAAATCCGAGGCAGCGCGTAAAAACAATTGTTGAAATGCCTATGAAAATACATCACGTGCACTCGGGCCCAAATGCCGCGGAACTACTGAAGCTTGTGAATCTTGACGAGAGTTATGCTTTCAGATATCCACATACTTTGAGCGGAGGAGAACGACAGAGGGTTGCAATTGCCCGCGCGTTGGCATTGCAGCCCGAAGTCATAGTATTGGATGAACCGACATCCGCTCTAGATGTATCTGTACAGGCAAAAGTCATAGCGCTCCTCCGCGAACTGAAGAGAAAGTTTGACATGACTTACGTATTCATCTCTCATGACCTCAGCCTTGTGGCTAATTTCTGTGACAGGTTACTGGTAATGTACAACGGGAAGATGTGCGAGCTCGGTAGTACTCGTTCGATATTCAGGAATCCTTTGCATCCTTACACCGAACTCTTGCTGTCGTCTGCGCCAGTGGTTAGTAAATCCGAAAAAGAGGTCAAACCCGCAGGCATTCCGGCGATATCCGATCCGGCTCACTCTAGATATACCAGCGGTTGTGTATTCCGAGCTAGATGCTGGATGAAGGAAGCCGTTTGCGAGACAGATGTCCCGTTCAAGGAATCATCAAGCGAACACGGGGTGGCTTGTCATTTCAAGTGACGTGAAAGTGCTGTTGTCGGAGGAATCAGTTACAATATCTGCATTGAATAACACTTGGCCGAATCGAGAAGGGAGCAACGTACCACTTTGACATCTAGGAAGAAGAAACGGTTCTGGATTAGTTCGTTTCTCCAATGGTTCAGTGATAGAAAACTGAGCGGACTGCTCAGTGACTCCAGACTCTCTTTTCGAACTTATACATTGAAGATGGCTTTGTTTGCCATCTTCTTTGTTTCAGATTTTGTATTATTGCCATCTCTCATCCAGCTCCTCGTCTTGCCGCTCATATTATCAGTGATCGCTTTTTTCGGTTCGTTCTTGGTTGCACTGTATTTCGAACATGAATTGTTGAAAGCAGTAGTTCATTAGTTGTTCGACAATCTTGCGCGTTGGCTTGCAGAAATTCTCCGTAAACAAAATATCGATATGTCGACCTCACATTTATTAGAATAACTTGGAACTTGGCTACTGATGAAAATATCAGAGTCAGAGATAGAAGGCATCGCCCTCGGTGCGGCCGTATTAGGAGCCGGAGGCGGCGGAGATCCACATATCGGGAAGCTCATGGCATTAGACGCTGTGAGAAAATACGGCCCTGTAGAACTTGAAGATCCCGAGTCTGTTTCTGATGAGGCTCTTGCGGTGCCGATTGCTGGTATAGGCGCACCAACAGTAATAGTTGAGAAGATTCCAAATGGAGATGAAGCAATTACCGCACTTCGAGCACTAGAATCAAGATTAGGAAAGAAAGCCAGTATTATAACGCCGATCGAACAGGGAGGGCTAAACTCACAAATCCCCATAGCAGTAGCCGCTCGGCTAGGATTACCACTCTGCGATTGTGATGCGATGGGGAGAGCCTTTCCTGAGACACAGATGACATCTTTTCACCTTGCTGGCATAAATGCCACTCCCATGGTGTTGGCCGACGAGAAGGGAAACGTGGTATCCCTGGAAACTATTGATAACAAATGGACCGAACGAATTGCAAGGGCAGTCGTAGTCCAGATGGGCGGCTCTGCTCTGGCAGCAAGCTATTCCTTGAATGGAAGACAGCTCAAGCGCAGTTGTATTAGTGGATCAGTTTCGCTCTCATTGAATCTTGGTAGGGCAATTCGGTCGTGCCGCGAAAGTGGGAAGAGCCCATCTTCTGAAATTATGAGTATTCTCAAAGGACATCTACTATTCAAAGGAAAGATCCATGACCTCTTGCGCAGAACGATTGGAGGTTTTTCAAGAGGTGAAATTAAGCTAATAGGTCTGGAAGAATTCAATGATATGACGCTTGAAATTAGGTTTCAGAATGAAAACCTAGTGGCAATTCGAGATGGTAAGACGGTTGCAACCGTGCCAGACCTCATATCTATCCTTGACTTGGAATCGGGAATCCCGATCACGACAGAATCTTTACGATATGGAAACCGCGTCATTGTGATAGGTTCTCCTTGCAGTGAAAAGCTTAGGACTTCCGATGCGATCGAAGTGGTTGGTCCAAGGTACTTTGGATATGACATAGACTACGTGCCTATCGAAAAACTTTCGGAGTGATGATGAAGTGCGAATTGGAATTGACGTAGGAGGCACTCATACTGATGCAGTGATACTTGATTCGAACAATAGGATAGTCGAAGCAGACAAGATAGACACCACTCAGGACGTATCTTCTGGAATCTTAGCTGCTCTCGATTCTGTACTCCGTCAGAGCTCCTTGGATGGGTCGGAAATATCCGCGATAATGTTTGGCACAACACATTGCACAAATGCCATCGTTGAAAGAAAGAATTTGTCGCATGTTGGGATCCTCAGACTTGGCAAACCTGCGACTTTGGCGATTCCACCACTTTTCTCCCTTCCTGATGCTCTGAAGCGCGCCATAGGAGATACATGGGAAATTGTTCCTGGTGGTCACGAATTTGACGGCAGAGAGATTTGCGCCTTTGATGAAGACGGAACAAGAATTGCCGCAAAGGATTTCAAATCCAAAGGCGTTGAAGCTGTTGCCATCTCTGCTGTCTTTTCTCCTGTCAATTCAGAACACGAAAAACGAGCTGCAAAAATATTCTCGCAAGTCATGGGTCCGAACGTGCCCATCACCATTTCAAGCGAGGTAGGGAGCATTGGATTGCTTGAAAGAGAAAACGCCGCAGTCTTGAATGCTGCCCTATCGAAAGTTGCTGAAACTGCAATTAATGGGTTAGTCAGTTCCGTGCGTGATAGAGGTTTGCACTCGGCAAACATCTACTTAACTCAAAACGATGGAACGTTAATGAATGTCAATTATGCGAAGAAGCACCCAGTTAAGACAATTGCGTCAGGCCCGACCAATAGCATAAGAGGTGCCGCCTATCTCACTAGTTTGGGTGACGCAGTGGTTGTTGACATAGGCGGAACCACGACGCTTGTGGGTGCTATAGCTCATGGCTTTCCAAGGGAATCAAATATCGCAGTAGAAATCGGCCAGACAAGAACCAACTTTCGTATGCCCGACCTCGTAGCTGTTAGCTGTGGTGGCGGAACCATTGTAACATTTGAATCAAGTGGTAGCGTAATAGTTGGTCCACAAAGTGTTGGATACATGATATCAAAACACAGCATAGCCTGGGGCGGTAACAAACTGACTACTACCGATGTAGCGCTTGGTCTAGGCCATGCGTCGGCATTAGACAACGCTTGCCATCCAGAAAGGGTTTCCGCAACCATTGGCAGAGAGAAACTTGTGCGCGCCCAAGAAAAGATAATGGAAATTGTAGAGGAAGCGATCGACAAAATCAAGGTTTCATCGCAACCAGTGAAGGTAGTACTTGTAGGTGGAGGAGGAATAATAATTCCAGAATCAATGTACGACAAGATAGCCGGAGTGTCGGAAATCATCAGACCTGCTCACTTTCAGTTTGCCAACGCCATCGGTGCTGCTATTGCACAGATCAGTGGACAGAGTGACAGAATTTACGACCTGGACAAGAAGAGTCGCGAACAAGCACTTGAAGAGGCCAAGCGATTTGCTATTGAAGATGCACTAAGTGCAGGGGCTGATCCGGTATCTGTCGAAGTGGTGGAATCTGAGGAGCTTCCGCTGTCTTACTTGCCTGGAATAGCAGTCAGAATAAAGATGAAGGTCGTTGGTCGACTGACACCGGACAAGCAGTGAAACACGGGATTCTGCACACTTACCAATTGCCAAAGCCCAAGGAGCATTCACTGTGAGTTCACGAATATACAGTGCCGGTCGTTCGTCTGTACCAACTTCATACGGTGATTGTGACAGCACGAGAATTAATGGAAGGACTTCCACAATTCGTCTGACCCCGAAACTCAGTTTTCTGACTTTCAAGAAGTACAAGGATCAGAATCACTCAGATATTGAAGGCGCAGAACCAGCCACTCAGCATTGCTATACAATGCATAACCATTCTGCGAGATGTGGGTGCTATCTAGAACAGTCTGAATAGACAGATGAGCTGTTTTACCGCCTTCATGTAATGATCGACCAAGATATGTTCGTTCGGCGCATGAAAACCAGCTCCCGGATACGACACACCTGCTCCCATTGCAGTTGGAAGTTTCAACCCCTTCGTAAACAGGCTGAGAGGACCCGTCCCGGCAATCGTCGGCCACACATTAGGTCTTCTGTCATAGACTAGTTCTGCGCATCTTATTAGTGTCTGCGCGATCAGGCTGTCAACGGGAGTCTTGGCTGGATCTTCGCTGGAGTACACAATCAACTCAACATCATTGAAGCCGTGTTTCTTTAAATGGGCCTTGAGCTTTCGGAGTATGTCTTCGTGGCGCATGTTCGCAACCAACCTGAAATCCATCTTTACGAATGCCTCTTTCGGAACTATTGTTTTTGAACCGGGGCCCAGATATCCTGAGCCAAAGCCAGCTATGTTTGCTGTTGGACTGTAGAGCAGCTTTGTGACTGTATCGACGTCATCATTTCCTTCCAACAGGTAGTCGAGTTGCAAATCCTTTCTGAGACCTTCCGAGCTGAACTCGTTGCCTTCAAGAAACCTTCGCTCCTCTCGGGTCGGTTTTGCTGCTTCATCGTAAAACCCTTTAATCAATATCCTTTCCTTCTCATCCTTTATGGTCTTTAGGAGGTTAACTAACCTCCACGCAGGATTTGGAGCGATCGGTCCGTAAGACGAGTGTTGATCTCTGTTTCCAACTTTCAGTCTGTATTCGACATAGAGCAATCCTTTAACTCCAAGGTGAATTTCTGGCGTTCCCTCGGATGACCTGTCTCCACCCTCCCAGAGGCATCCCTCACCCTTTAGCATAGTTTTGTTCTTGTTCACGAATTGGTGGAAATGCGGGCTCCCTACCTCTTCCTCGCCCTCTATCACCCACTTCAGATTGGGTTTAACAGAAATTCCAGAATCCAAGAGCGATTTGATAGCACACAGTCGCGCGACAATCTCACCTTTGTCGTCGCCTACTCCTCTTCCGAATATCTTTCCGTCTCTTGTTTCCGGCTTGAATGGGTCGCTCTTCCACTCTTCAAGAGGTTCCACGGGCTGCACATCGTAGTGGTTGTAAATTACATGAGTTCTTGCGTTCTTCTCTCCTCGTAGCTCGCCGTAGACGACGTCAGGAGCTCCTATTACCGGTATCTTCCTAACTGCAAAGCCCAGTTCACCCATCATGCTTCCTACTAGCTCTGCGCATTCCTTCAGTCCGACATTCTGAGCTGAAATACTTGGCTGGCTTACAATCTTCTTCAGATTCTCGATGAACTTTGATTCGTTTTTTTCAGCGTATTCACATGCATGTTGAACCTCTTCCGGTGCTGAAAGACTATTGGATTTCAATCAAGACCGATATGAAGATTTGTTGGATGAATTTAAGTCAGTTCGAAAGTAGCACCTAACAAAGATACCATTGTATGCTGAGGCACTTTCTTGCACGTCATAGTTTCTTCCAAGCAGTTGTTCTTTCCAGTTCTTTGGACAAAGTTCGTACGACGAGATCGGAACATGCTAGCCTGGCCAGCATAGTAAATGACCTGCAGTAACAGTGCTGCTTGAAGTATAAACAACGAAGATCGCAAAAGTAATTCAGGATATCGAACTTCAAGAGATTGATTGAGTGGAAAGGCAGAGGAAACTCAAGGCACAACCACCAGAAAAAAGTTGAAGGAAGAGCTAGCGTGGCTCCACCCCCATTTTATTGATGCATATAACTTTTCTGAAAATAAAAAAATTTAAAAATTTTAGAATTTTTTTTTCTGAGTAGTTATATCCTATTAATTGCTCTAACTCACTCAGATAAGTTTGCATAAGAGCCAGAAGAAAGCAAAACGTACAAGGTCTGATCCGCAACAGAGCAAAATCATAGCTGGATTGGTTAGTACTCCAGATCCATCTTCGAGTTACTACTCTGCAATATCTCTCCTTGATCTCTACTCAAGCCACTGCGCTGTACCCCTCTCGTTAGGCGCTGCTAGTTTTACAATTCCCGTATTGAACGCTTTCTTTCTTCGGAAGAACCAGGAAGGGGGCCCCCGGAGGGCCCCTCCCCCAGGGGGGTGTCTTTGTTAGTACTGCTGATCCATGATCAGGGCAGATAGAAGTTGATGGATTTGTTTGGTATCGAATAAGAGAGGGGGGTTACCCCCTGGGGGAGGGAGTAGACTGTGTCTATCTCCATGGTTACCAAGAAGTAACTACGCTCGACAAACAACGAGAATGAGAGGGTACCCCCGTAGAGGGTGTCATACTAACTGACTATCACA
>JAKAPU010000033.1:0-3332 GCA_021806865.1 archaeon | reverse complement strand
GCTTATATTGTAACACTTGGGGGCAGCGCAAAGTCCCCCGGGGAGGGGGTAGACTGTGTCTATCGATAGTTACCAAGAAGTAACTACACTCGACAAACAACGAGAAAGAGAGGGTAACCCCCCCCCCGTAGAGGGGGTCATACTAACTGACTATGACAAAGGAATCATACGAATGAAGCCCATAACATCGAATATTGTAGTTCGAGCTGGTTTATTCGTGCTTTATATTCAGAAATTTTTTCTCAACTCCTCGCAGGCGCGATCTCTTTCACGGCAGAGCTTGAAACAAGCTCAGAAAGCTCAGAACATTGCGTGTCAATCTCTGAAGCGCGTAAGCGTCTTGATTCGAAGAGCTTTCTACGAACTCTTCGAGGTGAACACCCGCTCGAATTTCACGGCTGGCGAGCTTGTCATCCCGGGATCGTACACCGTGACGAAAGCACCGTTGCGCAGCCTATCCCCCACGACAGTCGTACCAGAGGAGCTACCAAGATCCGCAAAGGGAACCTGCCCCTCCTCCAGGTAAGCGATGGCGCAGTGTATCCTCGAGGGTATAATGCTCGCGTTCGAGTTGTACTCCTCGAGTTTCACCTCTTCGTTGGCCTTCCAGGCCATGAGAGCACCGTCCTGCGGCTCCTTCCTCCCGATGATACACACGTCGCCCAGATTCAAACTCAAGGAACCCACGGATCCTCTCACTGTCTTTGTCGAATCGAGATAGTGAGCTATGCAGTTCCTCCCAACGACTATGGCAACGGGATCGACCGTCCCGGCGAGATTCACGGGCCTTGCAAAGCCAACCTTGTCCTTGCCATACTGCTGCACGTATGTCTCAAGCGCGTGCTCGAAATCCGCGTTGGAGGCCTTCAACCCATCAATAGTTTGGAATATTTTCCCCTTTACGTCCAAAGAAGATGATGCTGTCTGCATTTGGAATCTGGGATTTTGCTTGCTTTCCGTATTAATCGTTTCGATTTTGATGGCGAAAATTCGATGGAAGAGGAACAAACCTCCAGAGAAAAGTTTTACAATAAACCAAGCACGTACCTTGCAAGCCTAGGAAGATTTGGGGTCCAGAGTAGTAAAAAATTGAAACGAATAGATGTCGCTGTTCTCGGTGCCACCGGAAAGGTGGGAATTGAGTATCTTGAGATGTTGAAAAACCACCCATGGTTTCGGGTGGTGGAGGCCACAGGCAATACCAAGGTTGGAATGAAGCTCGGAGAGGTCGTCCCTGACCTGCCCTCTAGTATGCGGTCAATCGAGATCAAGGAATCCGATCCCTCCAAGATCGAGTCCAAATTTGTCTTTTCACCGCTCCCTACAGCTGTCGCGAAGGAAACAGAGTCCAAGTTTGCTCAAAGCGGTTTCAAGGTGATCACTGATGCATCGCCGCACAGGATGGACAAAGACGTCCCGCTGATGATCCCAGAGATAAACCCGGATCACCTGAAGCTCATAGAGAGCAGGTTGAAGAAAAAGCAGGGCTTCATAGTCGCGACGCCTAACTGCACAACCATAGGCCTTGCGATCACTCTAAAGCCGCTCAACGACTCGTACTCCGTGAAAAAGGTCGTGATGACCTCCTTCCAGGCACTTTCGGGCGCGGGCTATCCTGGAGTTCCATCGTTGGACATACAGGAAAACGTGATCCCCTACATCTCCGGCGAGGAAGAAAAGGTGACACAGGAGACAAACAAGCTCCTCGGCTCCTTCTCCGAAGACAGGATACGCTCCAACTCGATCGACGTCTACTGCTCGTGCAACAGGGTCGCGGTGATCGACGGGCATCTGGAGTCCGTGTACCTGGAAACCAAAGACTCGCTAACAGACCCCGAAGGGGTGCTACGATCATTCAGAGGAGTGCCGCAAGAGTTGAAGCTACCCTCCGCCCCAAAGGACCCGATAGTGGTGACGAAGGAAAACGACAGGCCACAACCCAGACTTGATAGGATGGCAGGAAACGGCATGACCACCGTCGTTGGAAGAGTCAGGCAGAGCGGAAAAAGAGTCCTCCAGTATCACCTCCTCACCCACAACACGATCAGGGGAGCAGCTGGCGGAGCCATACTCACCGCCGAGCTTCTCTGCAAGCAGTATGACATTGCCTAAACCGGAACATTACCTAACAAAGAGAGTTGCACATCGAATGCTAAAGAAAGAAAAGTACGTGCTTCGCTGCTTTGGCTGCAAGGAAAGCTACGACATCGACGGCTACGGCAAGTTCTACAAGTGCGCAAAGTGCGGCAACCTACTCGAGGTCAGAAGGATAGCAAACGGGGTAAACCTGCAAAAGCCGAGCCCGCGACGCGGCGTCTGGAAGTACCTTGACCTCATTCCACTGTGGGATGAGAAAAACATCGTCTCGCTGGACGAGGGCGGAACAAACCTCGTTGAATGCAAGAACCTAGAAAATCTCTTCGGAATGAAATCACTCTACGTGAAATTCGAGGGACTGAACCCGACCGGCTCCTTCAAGGACAGGGGAATGACTGTCGGCGTCTCAAAGGCCGTCGAGTTAGGCTACAAGAGCGCGATGTGCGCCTCTACGGGAAACACTTCAGCCTCCCTTGCTGCGTACGCCGCAAGAGCAGGGATAAAATGCATAGTACTCATCCCCAAGGGAAAGATAGCGATGGGCAAGATCGCCCAGGCAATCGCCTACGGCGCAGAAATTTTCCAGGTCGACGGAAACTTTGACGACTGCCTCAGGGTTGCGAGCGACATCTGCGAGCGCGACGACAAGGTACTACTGCTTAACTCGCTGAACCCGTTTCGAATCGAAGGCCAAAAGACAGTCTCCTTTGAAGTAGTCGAGCAGCTGGGCGGTGAGATTCCTGACTACGTCGTCCTCCCAGTTGGAAACGGGGGAAACATCTCCGCCGCGTGGAAGGGCTTTGACGAGATCTTCGAGGACGAGCTTGTCCCCGTCGTCGGAAGCCACGTCGGAACAAAGCGACCAAAGATGATTGCGGTCCAGGCCGAGGGCGCAGCCCCGATCGCTCGCGCATTCAAGTCGGGAAAGAGAGATTCCATCGACCCAGTCTCAAACCCGCACACTGACGCCTCCGCCATCAATATAGGCTCCCCTGTGAGCTGGATGAAAGCTCTAGGCGCGATTTACGACTCTGGAGGCCTGGCGGATTTTGTCAGCGACGAGGAAATCTTCGAGGCGCAGAAACTTCTTGCGTCGAAGGAGGGACTTTTTGTCGAGCCGGCATCCGCGACTCCGATCGCCTACCTCGCAAAGCTAGCAAAGTTCAGGCGATCCTCCGATGAGTACGAGCAGATGAAGAGTGCGAAGATTGTGTGCATCTGCACCGGCAACGGCC
>JAKAPU010000228.1 GCA_021806865.1 archaeon | reverse complement strand
CGATCTAGAGATGCTATCATGCTCATTTGAGCTTTGAATCCGGATTTGGGTTCGGATCTGAAGATGTAATGGGATCAAAGAAGCTATTACCATTACTGACTTCTTAAGATTCATTGAGCTGATCCGAACTTTGAGAAATTGACTTCAAAGGGGGATGATCAAGGGAAGTATTACTCGTCTTCAGCTTCTGAGGTCGTTCCCCTAGCTTTAATATATTAAAGTTCTTGATAATTTTGATAATCTTGCCTGCAGACTTTAGGCTAGTGCAGGAAGAGAAGGGAGTATTACTTCCCTAAGTTGTTCATCTATCGAGTTTCTTACTCAGACGGTTGATACTGATTTCGTTTAGTGCCGCCAATAGAAACACAACACCTAAACTAGCTACTGTATAGTACACAGTTTGCCAGTCCGGTTTTTGATTAATGACATTTGGAAGAATAAGAAATACAATGACTAGACAAAGCGCACCAGCTCCTACAAGCCACCATTGGGTATTCGATTTCTCTTTCTTATCTAGCATATCCAAAAATCGCACATAATCTACTATCTTTAGATTGAGGATGCAGAATTAGTACTCCGGATTAGGATGTGATCTGATTAAGGAGTATTACTCCTATTGAACTCCGGGTAATGCTTTCTTCAGAGCTACCATTGCGGACTTAAGATAGTGCTATCTGACGCTGAAGCTGATCCCCGCGTTCTTCATTGAGATATACCAGAAGCATATTGAGATTCTTCCACTTCGTGATAGCAGCTATAGTGAGCGGATCAGTGCTTAAGTCCGCTAAATGATTGATGTAGCTATATCGGCAATTGTGACTATTGAAGCCAAGGTGATTCTTACAAGTGTGCCGAGCCATGTATTCTATGGCGTGGACTTGGTAATGGTTGATCCTAGCTCTTGCTTGCTCGGTGATAGCTGGCGGGATAATGACTAATCTCCGTGGTACATGATCGGGAGTCCACTTCTGTTTCTCAACCCTAACTTTGACTTCACGATCTCCGGTAGCTAGCCAGCGATTGATAGCTTCTACGCCTTCACTTACTCTAAGTCCATTAGATAGGCTAGTAAGAAGAACGCAGTAGCTCACCAATGTACGAGCCGCTTTGAAATGATGGCGGCTAGTGGTGTGAGTGTACTCAAAAATGAGCTCTTCCAACCGGGACTTTGTTAAATTCCAGTCTATTTTCCTATTCCAGCTGCTTGCCAAAAGGTATTGAGCGCCGGGAGCCGGATTCGAACCGACGAGGCCGTAGAACGGCCACGGGCTGTCTTTTGGGACTCAAGGCTTACGCTTCGATCTTCTCGAAACCGCGCAATAGTCCACTCTGCCTTCGGGAGTTTGTTCAAATCCCGGCAAGCCTTACCCGGCAGCGTGGCAATCACGCGAGTTTGCCATCTTAAAACCGTTTGTTTGATCTCCGATCTGCTTCCATTTCGACAGATAAACGTGATAAGCCATGCCTTCTCATCAATCAACGATGTCAGGCTACCGGTTCCTCGAGCACATGACTGACCTCGAAGTCGAGGCTCGCGGAAAGGATCTCGGAGAGGCGTTTGAAAACGCGGGGAGGGCGATTGAGGATTCGATGGTCGACATCACGAGCATCAGCGATGTCCTGACGCACAGCGTCTCGATCGAGGAGAAAGACGTGGAGGCACTGCTCTACTCCTGGATAGAATATCTGATAGTGATGCAAGACACTGAAAATCTTCTCTTCTCCAAATTTTCGTGCAATGTGAAAAAGTCAGATTCCGGTTTCAAGCTGGAGGCAAGTGTTTCTGGAGAAAAATTCGATCCAAAAAAACACGAGCAGAAAACTGCTATCAAGGCACCGACCTACCATGAAATGCGCGTCGCGTATGAGCCGGGCGAAGTCAAACTGAGATTTCTTGTAGATCTGTAAAATTAAAATGCCAGTGAATTCTTGCTACATCTCGATTTGTCCCGAGTAATTGAACTAACATCAGCAAATTTCGACAAGACTCTGAAAGCGTCAAGAAAAATTTTTGTTGATTTCTGGGCTCCGTGGTGTAAGCCATGCATCAAAATGAATCCACTGATCGAAAGGATGGCAGACAGGCACTCCTCGATCACTTTTGGCAAAGTGAACATCGAGGATCACGGCGATCTGGCTTCGAGGTATCACATCTCCTCCATACCCGCGTATGTAATGTTCACCAATTCCAGTCCCACATTCAGCAGGATCGGGTCTGTGAGCGAATCTGATCTCGAAGACATGATTTCCGAGCACGTTTGAGCTGGGCAAACAATTACTAACAGGGTTACACGCCCGCTAGATTGAATGCTCGAAGGAATCAGGGTCCTAGAGGTAAGCATAGCCGTCGCCGGCCCGTCAGCGGCCCAGGTGCTGGCCGACTATGGGGCCGAAGTGATCAAGGTCGAAAAGCCAGGCGAGGGTGACATATTCCGAAACACGCCTGGTATGGGGCCCACGATGTTCCTCGCTGTGAATAGGGGAAAGAAGAGCGTTGCAATCGACCTCAAGAATCCCAGCGGACTGAAGCTATTCTACGATCTCGCAAAGAAATGCGACATCGTCGTGGAGAACCTCGCGCCAGGCGCCGCGGAGAAGCTGGGAATATCGCAGGCAAGGATCAGACGCGACAACCCGAAGTCAATTTACTGCAAAGTCGAAAGCTTCGGCCAAGGGCCGTACAGCAGCATTCCCGCGTTTGATCCAGTGCTTCAGGCAGCCACAGGAATAATGTCGACGACTGGCTTTCCACCAGACAAGTACGTGAGGGCAGGAGTCTCCATGGTGGACATGTCCACGGGGCTGCATGCGGCGAACGCTATCATGGCACAGCTGATAGAAACTGGCAAGAGCGGAAAGGGAGCTTTCATCAGGGTCTCGCTCTACGATGCGGCGGCATACTACATGTCGTACTGGGTCGCTATGTATGACCTGTACCGGAAGGATACTGTACCGCTTGGAACGACGCACATATTTGGATCGCCCTATAACTTGTTCAAAACAAAAGACGCGCTAGTTTACATCGCGATAGCAAACGACAAGGCCTGGCAGGAATTATGCAAGGCTCTCGATTTTACTGACTTGCTCGCCGCAAAGAAGTACTCGACGAGCACTGAACGAGTGAAAAACAAAGAAGAGCTTGAAAGAAAGGTTGGAAGCAAGCTAGCAAATATTTCTTATCGAAAGATTGCACGTGTACTTCAAGACACCGGAGTTCCCTTTGCCAAGATGAACACTGCAAAAAGCCTCCTCAAAGATCCGCACTTTCTTGGTCGTGGAATCCTAAAACAATACAGATACGACTCTGCCCGATTCAGAACAATAGTCAACCCTTCAATAGTCGGAAGCAAAAGGCCGTACGCCGCAGAATCTCCTCCATCGGTCGGAGAGCACACAGAACAAGTGCTCCGCTCACTGCTTCATCTGGAAAAAAAGCAGATAGATGAATTGAAGGCTGCTCAAGTGATCCAATAAAGCGCCCACAATAGCGCCTCGTCGTCTTGCTTAAATCACAGCAAAACTTGAATCTAATTTGGAGAAATGTTTCTTGTCCTCAATTTCGGAGTTGATACTCGCTCAGGAACAGGGAGTTGTCAACAGGCTTGGTGTTGGCAGAGAAGTTGAAGGTACCCTCATACTCACAAACAAGAGAGTGCTGTTTGTCGCAGCAAATACCGAGGAAGAGATAGGACCCACTTCGCTTGGGATAATTTATGCAGACATCGACGATTTGAACTCGATCAAACCCGACCCTTCAAACCTCTCTATACCCTTGAATTCGATCGCAGATGTAAAATCAAATGCAGGCATAATCAGGACGCCATCTCTGAAGATCAAATGGAATTCCGACTCTGGTGAAAAGAATACCGAATTTGAACAGACCATCATCGGCGGAAGAAAGAAGAATCTGAACGACTGGGCGAAGGTGATTGAAGAACTGAAGAGCGGGAAGAGAAGCATTTCCTCACCAGCCAGCATTCCTGGCCGCGATACTTTGGAAGGAAAGATACTCTACGTTCTTGGAGACCTGCAGGAAAAGGGGCAGTTTGAAATAGAGAGCCAGGTGGAAAAGATGTTCAATCTGGACCTCGATCCCGACGATGTTCAAGCCGCCTGCGACAAGCTTGCGAGCAT
>JAKAPU010000227.1 GCA_021806865.1 archaeon | reverse complement strand
GTTGCCTACATGCTTAGTATCTATTCGAGGCAGTCGTTAAGGCCCTGTCAACTATATCCTTATGCCAATAATCCAGATTCTTCTGCAGGGTACTTCATTGCAGAGCATTTGGGTTGTGCAATTCACGTGGGCGCATTTGCAGGAATGGTTATCACATTTCTCATTGTAGCCCGTGCTATCTTTCAAAATAACTTCGAGATACGTGATCCAGTAACCACCCACGATTCAAAGATTGATGTACGCTCAATACAAAATCTATTCTTGAGTAGGAAAGAGAAGTGTTGAAATCCATGGTCGACCAGGGTTTCAAATGTCTTGCAAGCAGCCGTCAAGGAAGAAGATGCGTCGCCAGCAGTTTCGCTAGTTGATATTTTCTTCAAAGCAAAGGAGCTCGAACGTAAAGGTCATGAAGTCATTCATTTTGATGCTGGAGAGCCAGACTTTGGGCCACCGGAGAAAGTCATCGATGCAACGTCGAACGCTCTGAGGGCAGGAAAGAGTCACTATACAGAGGCAGGGGGAATACCTGAAGCGAGAAAGGCAATTTCTGATCACCTCAGCTCGAAGTATCACAGTGAAATCAGTCCCAAGCAGGTACTCATCACTGCTGGTGGCAGGCTTGCTCTGTTCTACTCCTTTCTGAGCATATCGAAGAAGGGCAAAGTCGGAATCATCACCCCCGACTGGCCCGCGTACCGCGACAATGCAAAGTTCCTCTCAATCCCTGTCCAGTTCTTTAGGGCTGATCCGTCAAAAGGATGGGAACCGAACGTCGACGAAATCAGAAGGAGTGATTGTTCTGCGCTGGTGATGAACTATCCTAACAACCCGACGGGGAAGATACTCGAAACAAGAACGATGAAAGAGATCGTGGACATTGCCCGCGAAAAGAAGATGATCCTCATAAGTGACGAAGTCTATTCTGACTACGTACTGAGCCAGTCATCTACGTTCAAGAGCATCATTGAGTTCCCAGATGTCAATTTTCTGTTCGTAACTTCACTCTCAAAGAGTTACGCTATGACAGGATACAGAGCAGCATACTTGGTTTCAGATGAATCAACAATTTCAAACTTGAGCAAAATAAACGGGTTGATACTGACCAGTGCTCCTGAGTTTGTTCAGTATGGCATGATAGCAGCAATGAATTGCAACGACTATGTTAGAGAGAAAGTCGATCTAATCAAGAAGAGACGAGCAACTGCTGTGAAGGCTCTTCAGGATCACGTCGATGCTGACTTTTACGAACCTGATGGCGCCCTGTATTTGTTTCCCAGACTCAGGTCAGGCAAAGGTGAGTTTGACTCTGAGAAATTCGCTCTCGAACTCCTTGAAAAAGAGCACGTATCCGTGACTCCAGGCACCTCTTTTGGAAGCACGTTTCGAGAACACATCAGAATCACACTCTTGCAGAGCGAAGACAAAATAGAAGAAGGAATACGAAGAATTGGTAAGCTCCTTGGCTGATCGCCTACTTTTGTTAATCGGTCTTTCATCCAGATAATGCAAGTTCGATTTGGGGATTTGAGCTTGGTTTGATTAGTAGTCTCGACTCTAAAGACACCATCATTGTGAATTTTGACGGGCTTTGTGAACCTAAGAACCCTGGAGGAATTGCGACTTACGGTTTTGTGATTTACAAGTCGGGAAGGAAAATACATCAGGAATACGGAATCGCATATGCTCGACCATGGTCCGACGAAGCTTCAAACAATGTTGCCGAGTACTCAGCAGTCATCCACGCGCTTGAATGGCTAAGAGCCCACGATTATCTTGAATCATCCGTTATCTTGAGAGGCGATTCCAGACTCGTAGTCAATCAGATAAGCGGAATCTTCAAAGTGAAGGCCGCGAGGATTGTTGAACTTTATGAAAGAACAATGAACCTATTTGCTCAGTTCTCGAAAATAAAGGTCGAATGGGTGGAGCGATCCTTGAACAAGGAAGCAGATTTGTTGAGCAGAATAGCCTATTCAAAATTCGTCAAATCGAAGAAGAGCACAAATCGTAGCTCCTGATCTGGGGAATCACTTTTAGCCTTGATCTGTAGAATAACTGTTTGATTATCGGAGTAAATCAAAAGTTGTCTGCCGAAGAGACGCAGCTTCTAATTAGAAGGATAAAAGAAGGAACAGTCATAGATCACATCAAGGCAGGGGAAGCACTACACGTTCTGCGTATTCTCGGAATCACAGGAAAGGAAGGAGAAATCGTAAGCGTCGCTATGAATGTCCCCAGCGCCAAGATTGTAAAGAAGGATGTTATCAAGGTTGCAAACAGGTTTTTGAAAAGCGAGGAAACAGACAAACTTGCTCTGGTGGCGCCACTCGCCACTGTCAATATCATCAAGAATTACAAGGTCTCGGAAAAAAGGAAGGTCGAATTGCCAAATGTATTCAAAGGTTTACTCAAGTGCCCGAATCCAACCTGTGTTTCTAATCTTGAACGTGAACCGATAGTTCCTACCATTGATGTTGTTGACAAGGAAGCTCCACTTCTGAGGTGTCGGTTTTGCCAGCGACTGATATCCGCTGGCGAGAGTCTTTCACTTTAGACCGCGCACAAATGTGAGTTCTCTTCTTGCCGATCGAAAGTAGTGCGAAAACAAAGGCGATTCTGCTCATAGTCGTCGTAGTTCCTTCTCTTATGTTTGGTCTTGGTGTGTTGGGATACCTCGCTGCTCGTAGCGCTGGCCTGGGAAATAATTCGATATGGATCGCACTCGTTCTTGCAACTGTTGGATTCGCAATCTCTATTCTTCTCACTCTAAGAGTTGGGAAAGCTTTCGAGCAAAAGAAGTAGCCTCTACGAAAGTGGAATAGTACTTAGCTGCATTAATGTCTGCTCGACCCGGCCCCTCTTTGTATTGATATTTTAGCCTGCCCCTAAGTCAAATTAGGCACATAAGGTTGACCCCCCAATTCAGGACTGATGAGACAATAGCTTCTGGAAAGAGAATCAATATTCGCGATTTCGAAAGCCAGGATCGAGAGACCGACACTAGCAAGAAATACGTGATAGAAGGAACGCGAGAGATGTAATAGATTATAGCAAGAGGCGGTCGCTTTGCTAGTTACAAGACATCGATTGAAGCTTTGGAAAAAATACAAGAAAAAGACCTTGGCACACACCAAGGTCTCAAATTGCTTGTGCTCTAGAGCGAAGTCAAGATGAAGACGATGACGAATCCGTAGATCGCGATTCCTTCTCCAAGAACCACAATTACAAGCGCCCTTCCGAATAGATTTGGTTTTTCAGCAATTGCAGCGATAGCAGCAGAACCCGCGTAGCCCACTGCAACTCCAGCACCAAGTGCCGCTAGACCGAATCCAATTCCCGCCGCAAGCACCTTTTCCGGATCGGCGGCCAAAACGGTTGATTTCAACAACTGAGATGCCAAATCGAGATTTGAATATGCGTGCGCTGGAAGGCTAAGTATTGTGAACATCAAGTATCCTATGCCCAGTACGGAAAACAAAAGAAGGTTTGAACTTCGCAAAATGTATCGAAAAACATTCGCTTGAAATGCATTATAAAAACATATGGAGACGCATGTCCATTACAAACATGCCACAATCCTTCGAATTCAAGCCAAGATAGAATAAGTCAGAAGACTCTTGAAACGCGAAGTGCATTGCAGTCACGGATGAAGATAACAGAGCAGGAGCACTGCATCACAGGCAGATAATTTCTCTTTGCCTGGGGATCGAACCAGATAATAGATCAGCCGCACTAAAGATCAGGTAGGTGCTACAATAGTTTGAAGAAAATCTGAAGCGGTTGCTCCAATGATCCGAAAGCTCGCGCATCTCACCGAAACCGTTAATACCTGATTGAAGGGGGTTTGCTCTCCCAGTCTGATTTCAAGATTCTGAGTGTGTTCTCTCTCTTTGGGAGTTTCAAGATTATCCAAAATCGCATTGTTCGTTCCGCGAAGCGAAATGACCGAAGCCTCCGGGTATATCGCCGAAGTTGAGGATTTCCATCCGCTTTCTACAGAGACTGAAGTCTACGACAAGCGTCTTTCCTCGCTTGCTTCCGCAGCTTACAGAGTGTCATCAGAACTGACTTTCATCGTAGACAATATGGGGATGAATCTAGACCCACCGGCCATCAAGAAAGCATTTGGGGGAATTGAATACGATC
>JAKAPU010000032.1 GCA_021806865.1 archaeon | reverse complement strand
ATCTCGATGCCAGTAACAAAAAGGTTACCAACCATCGCCGAAGGTCCACCGATGCTCTTGACAAGTCCCGTTGCGTCTCTGGTAAAGAATTTGCTACTTTCTTTGCCCAATCTGGAGTTTTTTGTCAAGGGAGGTAGCTATTATGCCTTGTGTCGGACGGGGCTGTAAACTTCGCGTCGGACGAAGCGATATCTTGTCGCTCATGTCCGTCGTAAATTTAACAGAACCCCAAATCCAAAGGGATATATTCGAGTTCCTATTACTTATTTTTCTGCTCTTAGGACGGGCGTAGATTCACAAGGTTATCTACGTTGGCAAGCCCCTCCACACTGTCGCACAGTATGGATACCATCCCCTCCATGCCAATCTGCAGTAGGTCTTAATTCCACCCAACGCTGATTAACTGTCAACTATCGAATCTCAGTCGTTACGGATTTTACACTTTTGAGCAACAAATCGATGCTGAAATCGAGTCAGACTGGAGTGAGCAGAAAGCGATTCTGAACCGTTAGCTTTCAAAACTGTAACAATGGGTTCCAAATTTGGCACTTATATTAATGTCGAGAAAACAAACAGAAGCTACAGTGGGTTTCTCGTGACATGGTCCAAAAGGGATTGAGGATATGAATCCCGAGTACTACATGAAATATAGTCGGGCTAATCGCCTCGAAGACCTTGATGGACGCACTCCTGACATCATTCGAAATAATCCTCATTGGAATTTACGTCCTCATTGGTGTCTTAGCATTCCGTTACGTCGCAATATTACGACAAGACAGGGCGTCCAAGCTTGACAAATCAGCACGAGAACGGAACTATGCTAAAGCGTGTGAACTCTTGGCATCCCTTGAGGAAGAAGTGAATAAGATTGACAGGGCGATCTACTCCTACAGAACATTCAGTGATTACTTTGGTAACAAGGATCGGTGGGCAATTCACCAATCCATCAAGAATACAGATATTCTAGCAAATCAAATTCGTCGTGTCAAAACGTCAATTCCTCCCCAACTCCGCGAAGCTTTTGAATATGCGATACAGCGAATAAAATCAATCAGTGAATTTCTTGAGACTTACAAAGATGAATATGTAAGAAGGAAATTGCAGCAGAACAAAGCTTTCTTTGAAGCAATGAATCCTCCACTCGATGAGGAACAAATTCAGGCGCTGATCAAAGATGACGATTACAACCTCGTTGTTGCCGCGGCAGGATCAGGTAAGACAACAGTATTAGCCACGAGAATTGCGTATTTGATTCGATCAGGCGTTCCCCGAGAAAAGATACTTGCTTTGTCTTTTGGCAAGGCAGGTGTAAAGGAGATACGAAATAAACTACTGAAGAAATTCAACATCAAGCCATCCCTGATTGACGTGAGGACAGTTCACTCTCTGGGGTACTCCATGATTACCGACTCCTTTGGTTATCGCCCACCGCATTGTGGTCCCAAAGAAAAGTCGGAGATTATTTCTAACTCTATCAAAAGTCTCCGAGAAACTGATCCAGATTTTATGCAGTTCTTATTGATGTATGGTAGAGAATTAAAAACTAAGAAATTAGATAGACCGAAGACATTCCAAGATAAAGAGAATTACTACGAGTACCTAAGAAATCAGAAGTACAAAACGCTAAACGGAGAAGAGGATGTAAAGTCTGTAGCTGAGCGAGACATAGCAAATTTTCTCTTCATGAATGAAATCGAGTACGAATATGAATCAGTAGCTACGTGGGCTGACAAAGAACCGTACTATGGAGAGTACAAACCGGATTTCTTTCTTCCGAAATACAATTTGTACCTAGAGCACTGGGCCCTCAAGGAGGGAAAGGTTCCCGATTGGTTTGAAGCAAGACACCATCCAGGAGATCCCACCTTGGAGTATGAAGAGCGGATGAAGTGGAAAAAGAAGCAGTTTCAGACTCACGACAAGATTCTGGTCGAAACAGACGGAAATGAACGAGGAGGGCAATTGCTGAATACTTTGAGACGAAAACTTGAAGCTAAGGGAGTTGTCTTCCGCGAGCGCAATCACAGAGAGATTGTTGAAAATGTCAGCAAATTGATGCCGACTTTTGATCAAGTTCAAGAACTCGCATGTGATTTCATAACCCGAGCCAAATCTAACGGAAAAACGGTTGCGGATCTACAGTCCCTTCTGGATTCCGAGAAAGACCTTTCTCCTAAACAGTTGGCTTTCTTGCCGATCATCATCAGAATTTGGAAGAATTACGATCTATGTCTAAAAGAAAAAGACCAAATCGACTACGAGGACATGATAAACAAGGCAATTGATATTGCTAGAACCAATAGACTGGCCTTTGAAAAATGGCGCCGGAAATATTCACATGTGCTTGTAGACGAATTCCAAGACATCAGCGATAAACAATTAGAGTTGATACAGTGCCTCACTAAAGATAACGGTTCGGCCAAACTGTTTTGCGTTGGCGATGATTGGCAGAACATCTACTCATTTGCTGGCTCTAATGTGGACAATCTGATTGAATTCTCAGAGCTCTTTCCTTTCAGCGAAAAGAGCTTCATAAGAACGAACTATCGCTGTCCCGCGAATATAGTGGATGTTTCAAATCATGTGATAACTCATAATGAGCACAAGCTACGAAAGGATGTGGTCGCTAACTCGAAGATCAAGTCTCCCATCCACATCATGGAAATGCCTCAGGATTTGAATGAAGAGGATTACGATCTTTGGGAGAGACAAGAAGCAACGAAAGTGATTAGAGATTTGGAGATCAGTAACGATAGAACTTGGTGGAAGAAAGAAACCATATTGGTCCTTCATCGATACTGCGCGGAGCGCGATCTCCTCTACCAAGAACTACCAAGAAGCAAGGCCTCCTTTCACACATTGCATGCAGCCAAGGGTATGCAAGCTAGTCGTGTGATAATACTGGGATGTGTAGAGAGAAAGCGAGGATTTCCGTCCGAGTTTACAGATCACGAAGCATTCGATATCATCAAGCCAATAAAGCAGAGAGATGAGGACAAAGTCGAGGAGGAACGGCGACTCTTCTACGTGGGGTTGACAAGATGCGAGCAAGAAATCTTTCTCTTCACTTCTCGAAAAATGCAGTCACGCTTTATTGACGAAGTCGAACAAGCCCAACATCAGTTGGAAGCTCCGGAGATGGTTTTGCCGAAATCGGACCTACTCGGTAAAGAATCCCACTCCCTAAATCCTAATCGACAGTAGATTTTCGGTCTCACCCTACTTCTATTCTAACTCTTTACTATACTACGGTTCTGATAACAACCGAGAAAAAATGCACTGGATTGAATGCAACAAACATCCTGGTATCTACTTCGATTCCTCGGTTCACAAGAGGTGTCCCGATTGCGGCAATGAAATTCTGAAATCTGGACTAATCAAAAGTCTACGTTTGGCAATAGACGAACACAATTATGGCGGAGCGATTTTAGATTGGAGCATTCTCGTTCTGGAATGCCTGGAGACATCCGGTAGTTCCAAGGAAGAGATCAAAGCGAAGAAAGATTCAGCAAAGGATAAGGTCAACGACATTCGTAACCAAGTGGTAGAGGATTTAGACGCCTTGACCAAATTTGTCGAAGAGAACGACTTGTCTGGAATCTTTCGTTAGTGAAATACTTTAGGAATGATGACCAGAGTCAGAGGAGCAACTAGCTTTTACTTCTTCCCTATAGAGTTTACTTCCTTTGATTGAACAACTGGGTTTTGTAATTGTCAAATAATTTCCAATTATTTCTCCAACTTGTTTCCATCTTGGTTGGATAGTTCCATTTTGCGCTTATCGAGGATTCAGTGTCAGCTGAGATTCTCCATATACCACTGCCATTTCTCATTGGAGCAAATTTCTTCCCGACTTCGCTTTTCCTTGCTATCCAGTAACTGGGTGATTCATTAGTATCCGGAGATCCTAGCCACACAAACACAACGAATTGATTATCTTTTGCTTCTTTCCAAAGTTCAAAGTCAACACCGCCCAACTCCCAGCTGCCTCTTCCAATAGCATTGCGATCTGGATGACTTGACTTTACTTGAATATATTCAACCTTTTCTCCCCCCTTTTTCCCTAGCAGTATGTCTTCGTCAGAAAATCTATCAGGTAGAAGGGCATTTGGGATGAACCGTTTGGAGAGCTCTGCACAAACGTAGTGCTGCCGAGTCACCAGTTAATGTCGAGAACCATTGGCTATCTCTCAAACTATTAGCACCTAAGGCAAAGACAAGAGAACTTGTCACCTTAATCATTCTTCCTCAATTTCTCGATTGGCTCGTCGCTATCTTTGATCCTCTTTTCAAATCCAGAGCTATCATTGCATCAGAGCATCGTTTTCTCTCACCATCCTAATCCTCTACGGATTTTGATCCCACCCGGTCCGAACTCAATCAGCGACCGTCTTTGCGCAGTGTTCGTGGTTGGTACGTTACAGGTTTGAGATGCAGCTTCCTTAAGATGTGAATAGTCGAGCGGATGACTTGGCTTTCACTTGATTTCAGCATGAATAGATGTGATCCACACGCATGTTTGCAATCCGATGAACCAAAAGAAGTGATGGCTCTGGAGAAGCTAAGCGCTTCTATCTCCTTACTCAATTGACATTCGAACTCCTTTGTATCCGAGAGCGAATAGATGGCTCTCTCGATCTTGATGTTCTTGGAACTGGTCAAATAATCGATATGCCAGTGCAGCTTCTTTCTCTTTGCAAAGTGTCTTTCTAATCTCGGAAAGAGTGAGGACTGCGCGGAGCCAACGTAAGCGTAATACCCGTTCTCGAAACGTATGACTCCAAGCGACCCAATATGGATCGACCGAACCCTGGGGATTTGAAGGAGTAGGACATAGACACCTTTCATCCGTCAATCACAGCTAAAGAGAAAATAGAACATAGGATCCAGATTCTAAAACTTAAATTGATGTTTTGCTATTAGTCGTTGCTATGAGTTCAAATCCATTATACCGCACCGAACCTGAAAATGAGCTCTTATCTCTGGATAAAAGTGCGGTCGCCGCGCTTTCGGTCAAACCGATGACTCCATGCTTACCGGCCACGTAACCAGCCATTCCCTTCACGCCTTCGAGTCCGGCGGTTGATGACATATTGACTATCGAGCCTACGCCGCTCTTCAACATCGCGGGAATCTCGTATTTCATGCAAAGAAATGTACCAAAGACGTTTGTCCTAACAGCTTGTTCAAACTCGGCTTCCTTTATCTCTGCTAAAGGGCTCGGCATGTGCCCGTCTCCCGCGTTGTTGAACGCCATATCCAAACGACCATAACTTGCTACAGTTTCATTCACCATGTTCTGCACTGAGCTAGAATTTGTGACATCTGTCTGCACTGCGAGGGCGGCACCCCGAGAAGATGAATTAATTTTGTTCGCCAGAGACTCGATTGATTTTTCATTTCTCGCTGCAAGGGTTATCTTGGCCCCTGCCTCAGCAAGTACGATAGCCGTAGCTGCTCCAATTCCCCTGCTGGCTCCGGTGATTATTCCTACCTTATCTCCCAAGAGTCCGTGCAATGATTCAGGAAGTTTCAGGGAAGGCAAATTCATTTCATTTGACTTTTGATCTAATTCACTTGACATTTGATTTTCACTTTACTTGGTTTGGGTTGGAACTCCAATCCCTGCCGCTTGGTCTCGCATCATTGCAAAAGATCGTCCTACTAGAGTCATGGCGTAAATAATGACGGCCAGCAGTAGATGTATCCAGGCTAACACTCCAGCATCAATGACAGCCACCAATGTTGTCCCTAGAGCTAGCTGTACGACTACAAACACAACCATGGCCAATGACACTTGATTCAACCCATTGTGTTTCGGTTTTGAAGCTACAGCAGATACCGCAACGACAACTACTAGACCAAACACGATTATTCCATTTGCAATATGCGCTAACAGTACCGGATCGAACGAGCCAACCTTGAATGGATCCAACCCAAAGGTAACCACACCGCCTAGAGCGATCTGAAGGAAGACGAATAACGACGTGATCCTAAACAATCGGGGGACATTCATTTCACGCCAACCTCACTTCTAATCACCTTTCTAACTGCTGAATTTTCAGCGGTCATTGCTATTTTTCTGAGAGCCTCCTCAGTAACCGACTCGATCTGCCCTCGTACAAAGTTGCGGGCGAATGATGGAACACCTGAGAACTTGAAATTCCAGAAAACGAGCACCTTCGTGCTTTTCTTGTTCCTGGACGGAATGAGTTCCAAGTCTCTTGACCCCATCAACGGGCCACTTTTCATGGCAAGTTTGATTGATTCCTTTGGGTTCAATTTTATTATCTGTAAGCTATCACGACCAATGAAACCAACAGTGACACGACGTTCGACGACAGTGTCACTCTTTCGAACATTGGAAACTGATTTCAACCCGCTCCAGTACTTTTGATCGTTGTCCGTATCTGAGACGATTTCCCAAACACGGTTGACTGGCGCGTTTATCAATTGGGTTCTCTTGATGGAAACCAAATCTATTCCGCGCTCGGATTTCTTGATATTCTGGAACTAATAGCCCGTTCCCGAAGCGCCTTCGTGTTTTTAGACAGGCTTTAGAATGCGTGACTAGCTACGCTTTGATCGAAACCGTTTGTGGACGCAAGACAGGGCATACACTGACCTAATGCGAGAGCTCTGGGGCTCTCCAGCCCGTTGGAATACGAAAAAGACATACTCTGATATTGCACGAAAGCTGGGAGTAGATGAAGACACAGTTAGGAACAGATTACGTCACCTAAAGGAGAGCGGTTTTCTAACCGGCTGGCGAGTGGTTCCCAACCCAAGCCTCTTTCAAAGCGAGTCCACTTTGTTACTTCTTCAATTCCCAAACCAAGAACTGAAGGAGCGCGCTATCCCTCAAGTGACAAGCATGGATGGCGTGATAATTGTCGCAAACATCTACGGAAACAGCCTTCTGGTGACACTTTTCGACGACCAGGAAAAGATCCGGTCACAGAAGGTATCCAGAGCAGTCGGGAAGGGAAAAGTGTTCTCTATCTCCGGGATGCACTTTCCCAAAACCGCATTCAGGATGACAGTCACCGACTGGCAAATAATCAAACTGATGTTACATGACGCGGAGAAGAATATTCATAAGGTCGCCAAGGAAATCGCGATCTCCTCCAGAACGGTGAAGAGAAGACTGGATCAAATGATGGAAGCTTCTGCCATTTTCATCATGCCCATGATAAATCAGAGTAAATCAGGCGGGGTTGCCTGTCACCTAATGGTTGAAGCGCTGAGCTCCGATTCGATTGACCTTAGGGCGCTGGTCGCCTCAAAAGTTGAGAATCTCGTCTTTAGCGGGCATTACGGAGAGAGTGGCATGATATTCGGCTTTTACTCCAATAATGTTGCTCAAGGCGCTGAGATTCTGAGCTGGATCAAAGCGCAGAAGGGA
The DNA here is from genome assembly GCA_021806865.1 of archaeon. Next base: position 12,021 of record JAKAPU010000032.1, on the reverse strand, counting down.
ATCAGAGCAGCGAGAATGAGAATCATTCAAGATGTGCTCTACTGTTTTGACTGGCTCGAAAAAGAGTTGGAGGGAGCTTTCAGACTAGCTGACATCCCAAAATGATGCTGACTGATTCTTTTCTGCCTATCTATCAAAGAATAAGATTACCGACCAACACAATTGACCAATAAGATAGAGCGACCATTCAGTTTCGTTCGCCTGCGTCTAGTGCTTGGCTAACTTGGGGTCGACTCAGATCCAGATTTACGCAAAAGAATCCTATTTCGCCCCAAGCGATTTGCTCGAGGAAGAAGGTTATTCTGCTGAGAAAACCGAACTTCTTTCCAAAGGCGCTTCGGATTCTTTTGACCTCCTCCTCGACTTCCACTTTTGTCGCCGTTGCGTGGAGCCAGTCAGCTTTAGGAGTTCCTCTGAATGTAGACGGTGCCACTCTGACATTTGGATTTTTTAGCACCCTCTTAGCCTTCCAAGACTTTAGCGCTGTCTGGAAGTAGAGCTTTCTGTCGAGTTCCACGAATATTACGGGAGTGCGTTTTGGTTCACCGCTTTTCTTGTATGATTCCAAACTAAGCACTCTTTGCTTTTGAAAACGAGCAAGTTCGACCGTGGCAGACGCTTCCGCATTTGTATCAGCTGCCGAGGTTTGATGCACCACTTTCAATCGCCTTGTCTAGCCCTCTGACAGCTTCTTCGTCATCTCGTCGAACTGTTCCTTTTTGATTTCCCCCCGTGCGTATCTTTCTCTCAGAGCTTCGAGAGCCGGATCGTAGTATCTGCCGCAGTATCCCCATCCCCTTCTCCATCCGAAAGATCCCCAGAAGTACCATCGGAATCCAAAGAATATCAGAAAGAAGATAATCGGTATGAATATCCAGCCAAATCCAAAGAACGGCCAACCAAACCATCCAAAGTATGGAGGACCATTGTAGGATGAGTTCGAGACTCCGTGAAAGTAAACAGCAAGTCCTGTGAAGATAGCTGTTATTGCTACTAGTCCAATCAATGGAAACAGAATCCATCTCAACTGCATTCGTCCGGGATCGGCGTTTGAGTTCATTTTCACTCAGACAAGGTTGGTATGAAGTCGCTTCTAAATCACTCCCAAACGCGCTTCGGGTTTTTGGACAATTGGTTATTCATTCTAAGAGAGAGTCATATGTGAGGATGCAATTCGTGGTAGATCTGCGGTGTGTGATAGTTAGGAGTCATGTCCGTATAAATTCGGCTCCGCATGGGCACAAGTATTAGGATACTCGGTCTAACCAGACGCATGTTGCGACATATTATCGAGCAAATCCGGCCGGTGCGTTATTGTCATGCGGCAAGAATCGTATATTCTAGTCAGTAATTAGCTTGGCTGACAATGAAGTGTTGATCGAATGTCGCAGTAGTTTCAGGGAAGCTTCACAGGATAAAGGAAAATAATGGGGAATACTATCAAAGCCATCCGCTGGTTGATAGCTTTTTTGAACGACGCAAGATTACCAACAAATGATCTACCATGGCGCAGGCCGGGTGCTACTCAATACATGCTGCGACGAATTGCCGGCATCCTTCGGCCTCCCGTTAAACTCACTGAACCCCGGCCCGGAACAGTTCTATTTGAGCGAGATATAGGAGGTCCCCGTAAGGGATGGAACCCGATTGCGTGCAAATGTCTATCGTCCTCCCGTGGAAGGGCGATTTCCGGTAATTCTTTCTGCGCATCCGTACGGTAAAGACGACTTGCCTCACCGGAGAATGGGACTCGACCGTATCCCCATACAGTATCGCGTTCTCCGCCAGAAGGGCCCCATCGTTTTCTCTACATTGACGACTTGGGAGGCACCTGACCCCGTACGCTGGATTGCACAGGGATATGCAGTAGTCAATGCCGACCTACGAGGTTGCGGTACCTCCGAAGGAACAGGCTCGATACTTTCTGATCAAGAAGGAGAGGATGTCCATGACATTATTGAGTGGGCCGCCCACCAGCCTTGGAGCAGCGGAAGAGTGGGCATGAACGGTGTGTCCTACCTCGCCCTAAGCCAGTACAAGGCAGCATCACTTCATCCGCCATCGCTTAGGGCGATCTGCGTATGGGAAGGGTTTACCGATGCGTATCGAGACTTCATCTATCCTGGAGGAATCAGAGAGGACGGATTTGTTAAGATGTGGTCCCGCGGACTCAAGAATGATAAACTCGCCTTCAATGTCCGAGAATTCGCTGCCAGTCATCCGCTACGAGATGAGGCGTGGCAGTCGCTCGTTCCTAAACTCGACTTGATTGAGGTTCCGCTCTTGGTGTGTGGGAGCTTCTCAGATCATTGCTTGCATTCTCAAGGATCGTTCAGAGTTTTTTGCAAAGCAGGGTCTCCCTACCGCGAGCTATACACTCATCGAGGCTGCAAGTGGGCGACGTTTTATTCTGACGAAGCTTTCAATACCCAGCTTGCCTTCTTCGATCGCTTTCTGAAATCAGAGGCAGTGAAGATTACTCCAACAACCAAAATCAGGCTTGAAGTGCGATCCGAGAGAGACAAAATTGTTGAGGTGCGTGAAGAGTCTTCCTGGCCCCTTGACCGCACCATTTGGACTCCTCTATATCTTGCCCCCTTGTCCGAACTAACCACGACAGCTTCCTCCGTTCCTGGTTACGTAACATTCGAAGCTCGATCAGAGGTGGCTCGTTTTTCGTGGCGTGCACCGAGTGACATTGAGCTAACAGGGCCGATGGCAGCCCACCTGTGGCTTGACCTCGAAGGTAGCGACGACATTGACCTTTTCGTTGGGGTCGAGCTTTGGCGTAACGGGCGATATGTGGGATTCGAAGGTTCGTATGGATATGGGCGAGACAGAGTCACCACGGGTTGGCTGAAGGCTTCTCTCCGCGAATTGTATCAAGAAATTAGTAAACCATGGGCTCCAGAGCACACATTCCTTCATCCTCGTCCTCTAAAAGCAGCAGAAATCGTAGCTGTAGATGTCGCGCTGCTTCCATCTGCGACACTCTTTCGCAAGGACGATGAGCTTCGCCTGTTGATAGCGGGTCGCTGGCTTTCTCCGACTGGCCTCCTAAGGGGACAATTTCCAGCAGCTTACCCAGGACAACCTGCGGGAAGGTGCACGCTGCATTGGGGACCGGAACGCCCAGCACACGTGGTGGTTCCGGCAATCTCATCTCCAACTCATGGAAGTTAATGACTTTTCCACAAATGCAAGTGTTCCTCTCTTATATCTAATGATTTTATCTTTGCTGGAGACCAAGAAGGCGATTGCGATGCCTGCGCTTTTCAGAATTTGGCGCAATTGACCTGTGTAGACATATGTTTGTCTAGATTTTTAGCTTTGTAGCTGCTCTGCGAAGATTACTCAAGTAATCTTAATTGATCGCTAGGAAGGCATGTGTTTCTGGGGATTTTCATGGACGCGAATACGTTGTTTGGATTTTTGAATACCAACGAGAGAAACATGTGCTACAGCAAAAGGATTATGTGAACAGTTGATAGTTGGTAAGCCCAAGTAATGGGGTATAGGGCATTCATGAAACCAAGAATAAGTGTTTTGACGATTGGTGTGAACGACCTGGAAGAATCAATGAGATTCTACAAAGCACTCGGTCTGCAAACTGAGGGAATTATTGGAAAAGAGTTTGAACGAGGAGCAGTGGTCTTGTTCAACCTGAAAGGAGGGCTCATTCTATCTCTCTATCCAAGAAATGATATTGCGTGGGATGCAAAGATTCCCTTGGGGCAGCCGAGTGCGAGCGAATTTACCATAGGTCATTTTGTAAACACAAAAGAAGAAGCTGATCTTGTAATGAGACAGGCTGAAATCGCCGGAGCCAAAGTTGTCAAACCTTCACAGAACACATTCTGGGGAGGATATGGCGGGTACTTTCAAGATCCCAACGGACACTTGTGGGAGGTAGGTTGGAATCCTCAGTTGCAAGTTGAAGAATAACTCTCTCACTCATTCCGAATGAGCGGAATTCAGGATATCTGTAACAAAGATGAAGGAACCGCGTTTACAATTCTCAGACGAAATTATATCTTTTCACAGGTCAAACGTTCGAATCCGTATACGCATATGAGAGCGCAGGTGGCTCTTCGCCTAAGATGCTGCTTCATCGGGAGATTTGCAACTGGCTTTTATTAGCTTAGCTCTTTATTGGACTGGGGTAGCGGAGATCAAACCCTAGCACCGCCTTTTCCGTACACACGCAATAAACGCTCCCAGATTGTCTAGGGCGTACGCTGACTATTCAACGGAGGCGGGCTGATCCACACTCAGACTCTAAAGCTCTGCACTTGGCAGGCTCAATACGGAACCAAATTGTCGTCGGGTTTGCCGCTCAATCCCATGTATCCAGAGCTACGCTATTCCAGCACCTCCCTTTATCGCATCTAGTTCTCCGAGCTTCCTGTTCGTAAGATTCACATTCTCCCATCTCCAGTGCTCTCTAGTCTTCAGGATGTGGTAGACCATCCTCAGGAGCTTCTTCATTGCAAGGACATGGGCGTAGCTTCCGCTCTTTGTCCTGTCCTTTTCGTGCATGTAGTAATCGTGGAGTGTCTTGGTCTGATGCATGAGTGTCTACCATTACGCCCAGAGCCCACCTGGGAATCGAGGGACCGTCCTTTGACATCTTTCCTCTTCTTCTCACGTTTGCACTGTCCCTACTCTCTGGAATGATCCCAAAGAAACTTGCAAGGTGATCAAATGATGGAAAACGGTTCACATCTCTGATGTACGAGCAAATTAGTGCAGCAAGGTAGAAATCGACGCCAGGGATTGTCATCAGGAGCCTGACATCGTCGTTGTCCCTGACAAGCGCCCTGATCCTATCTTCAAATGGTTCGCAACGGTCCTCATTGAACTTGAGGCGATCTAGCATCGTTTGGAAAACTACAGATATCTGCATTAATTCCTAACTGATTTTGTTTCACTCAACTGTCAACGAATCTCGACTGGCCACCATACGGCACTCTCTCAAATGAGAATGATTCATGGCAGTCTGGTATCAGCAACACAGGGATCAGTTGATGCTTGAAGAACGCAGGAAGAACGCTATGCAGGCGCTCCTACTTGCACAATCCTCATCCCAGCATGATGAAGAAGAAAAAGAGGAAAATAAGAGGAAGAGTCTCACAGATGTAGCCCATGAGTTTGGAGTCACCCACGGAGCAGTCAGTCACTGGCTTCGGGCTTACAGAGAAGCTGGAAACTCGCTCGAAGGGCTGAACGCAAAAAAGCACACGGGAAGACCTCCCCGAATGAGCGAAGAAGAGAAGGGAAGGCTCTACGAAATGATTCGAAGGGGAGCAAAGTACTACGGTTTCGAGACGGACATCTGGACAACGGAGAGGATTGCGACACTGATAGCCGTCCATTTCAAGATAAGGTACGACCGAGACCACATCGGAAGGATTCTTCACCCTCTCGGTCTTTCATGGCAGATGCCAAAGAAAAAAGCAAGGGAGCGAAACGAGGAAGAGGTCAGAAACTGGGTGGAGAATGTAGTCCCTCAAATTAAAAAAAGCTCGAAGAAACGGGCGGCACCTTGATCCTGGTCGATGAATCTGGTGTCTCTCAGGATTCCAGTCATGGGAAAGACATGGGCTCCGAAGGGACAGACGCCGGTGATAGAATGCAACTTCGGCTGGAAGAAAATTTCTGCCAGAGGCGGCATCGACCTTCAAGGCGAGATATGCTTCGAGGTAGTCAACGGCAGCGTCTACGCTCCGGATGTGGTGGATTATCTCCAGCAGCTAGTGAAACACATCGATGGATTCATCGTCGTGCTCTGGGACGGTTTACCGGCTCACAGAGCTTCGTGCGTCAAGGAGTTCGAAGAGGTATTCAAGGAAAAGATTGCGATCTTTAGGCTTCCTGCCTACTGCCCTGATTTCAACCCGATGGAATGGTTCTGGGCATATGTCAAATGGAGCAAGATGAGAGGGTTCTGTCCATTGAATCTTTACGAGCTCAAAGAAAAGCTCAGGAAAATAGTCAACGGGCTGAGAAGGAAGGAGGATCTGATTCAAGCATTCTTCAATCTGTCCTCTCTTCCACCTTTTCCTCTCTTATCACTGAAGAGCAGAAACTGATATCAAATTATGCAGACATCTGTAAATCCCTATCGTCTCCAAATCTAATTTCCTCGATTGCCTTCCTTCTTACCACCGACCAGTTCTCATATGTGTCCGGGAGAGTCCTGAACAAATCCTCACGCTTCAAGTAACTAGTGATGGATGTCTTGACCCTCCTCATCTGTTCTCCGAGTCTCACCCTTTGAATCAGGAGGTCGATTTCGATTTGTTCCTCTTTTGATAACAAGTGTGACTCTGGGAGCATGTTAGCCATCAAAAGCCTTGCGATCTTCTCGGAATCAACCTTATCATTTTTCTTCTTTGATTTGGTGATCCACATCAATTCTCTGGGATGAGCTACCGTTATGTCATCGTATCCTAGTTCTCTGAGCGTCCTAGAAACTGGATATGCCATTAGACAAGCTTCGAATCCTATCCTTGAATCTCTGGGAACCTTTTCGGCAAATGTTTTCGAAAATCCTGTCCAATCGGTTGTGAAGGAGAATCTCTCCAAGAGATCTCCAACCCGAGAGAACATCGTAGCTACGCTCACCTCATCAGCTAGGTCAATCCCGCAAGAAGTTTTGTTGGTCATGGTCCTTGCGATTGATTTGACAGTCTTACTAGTCTTTTTCTTGTCGCTCCTTATCATATTCTTCTTACTCCTCGCCTCGAACAGCAGTAGCGACTCCAAATTGAAATGGAGTCGCGAGGCGAAGAGCCACCGGACAGCGCTCTCACAATTCAGTCAGATTCAGAACTATCAAGAACTTGTATGCATTAAATTCTAAGAACTCAATGCTAGTGTGTCCAGGCTGCTTTGCTCCTGAACCAAGCATGCGCATGCGGGTCTATGTTCAATTGCCAAAACAATGCATTTAGCTCCCCAATATGTTGTAGTTGTTCTTCGACCATGTGCCAGACAATGTCAGCGGGGCACGTGGTCATGGTGTACGGTTTTCCATCTCCAGAGGTGCCCTGAACCACATAAGGATGACCAATCATCTCGGGCGTGAGTGAATCCATGAATTTGCGCACTGTGTCCTCTACTTGAAAAGTCAGAGAGCGTAACTTCGTTTCGTCAACTTCCTGACCAACGAGAGCAACGAACTGGTCTTCGCCTTTCCCGTGAGGGACATTCTCAAACCACCAAATGTAATCTTCGATGATGTGTAAGAAAATATCTTGAATTGAGCCCCAAGAAGCACCGCGATTCATTCTTCTATCTTCTGGAGACAAACGCAATATAGTCTCCAAGTAATCGCGTCTTGATTTTGAATTCCAATCCATCCATGCGCGCATCAATGAAAGCTCGTCGAACTTTTTCCTTTCGGTCTAGCTCAATAGAATTACAACTCTCATCAAATCAAAAGTGCAAGGTTAAAAGAGTAAGTACAAGGACTGTCATTTTGGATTGCTCCTGGAGGGAAACACTTTTGATAAAATGGAAAAAGAGTGCGTAAAGATTGATCATGACTGATCATTTCAACTCTTGTGCAATTCCAGTACGCGATCTCGCGAAGTGCGTTTCGTTCTACCAAGACAAGGTCGGTTTGAAACTGCAGCATAAAAGAAGAGGACATCGCATACTTCGTTTTCCACAAACAGGATAGGCCAGGTATTGCGTTGGTAACAATGAACAGTGCTGTCAATCTGATATCGGAGGCTCAGGTCCGACCCAAGGAGGAAGCAATTCATCGGACACATTTCGCCGTCTTCGTGGATGATGCTGACAAGGAATACGAGGGATCTAAAGTCGAAGGGAGTTCATTTCATCAAACCCCCGACGACTCATCCTTGGGGACAGAGGATTGCATACTTCGAAGACCCAGAAGGGAACCTTTGGGAAATCTCTACGTTTCTTAAAAAATGATCAGAATTTGTTAAATGGCTGCACTGCGAACGTTCCAACTCCTCCAGAAGCTCAATGGATAAGCAAGACCAATGGTAATATGAACTCTGAAAAAATGGCAATGAATGCCCAAAGAAGACCAAGAATCCCACCCCATTTTCGCATGGAAAATATCCACCAAAACGCGATAAGGTCCACCACGCCGAAGATAATTCCGACGGTGCCTCCCTTGATTCCTTGAACCAAGATGTAGTCCAAACCATAGACTATTCCAACTATGCCTTGCAGCAGGAAGATGAATGTGCTGACGACAATCTCGATAGGACGACTCAATTTCAAGTACTGCCTGATAAGTGGGTTCCAGAGTAATTGATGTAGACTAGAATAGCAACAAGAAACGCAATAGCCATGGTGTATGATTGTCCGTTGTTCGAGTATCCACCGGTGGCAAAGGCGAGTCCCGCGAATCCAGCAACAATGATTGCAATTAGTCCTGCCACACCAAGGATGCTGGGGATTAGCTTCTTCAGTAGTGCCGAGAAAATCAAAACCACCATTGAGACAATGCCAAGCAATACCCCTGCTATCAGGTGTATTCCAACTTCGAGCTTGCCAGAGAAGTCCGGTTGCTGAGACAGAGTCAATTTCGTTCCGACTGGTAAAGAGGCGTAGAGGCTCACCCACATGCCTAGCAAGAACTCGACTATGAGCAAAGCAACGACGACCATGATCGAGTATCTGAGAGCTAGTGCAAAAATCCTGGTGTGATTCTTAATTCCGGATCAATCCTGCCTTACGGACCTGCCGAATCCAAGCAACGCGCTTCCAAGGCCAATCAGCCAAATTTCAAGCGAATACTGGTATATCTCCTCCCAACCTCCAGGGCCTAGGGTCATTTGAACCAGCGGAGTGTAGTATCCACGAAACAAGATTACAATGCCTGCCGCAGTCAAGAGCCCTAAAGCTATCGAAAAGTAACGGAAAGGGCTTTTCACTATCCAGAATGTCAGAATTGCGACTGCGGCCCCAACAATATCATGTACTGCCCCTCCAACGAAGTGAATTATTGGGATGAAGTTTTCTGGCGATAAAGCAGGAAGAAGAAATGCGAGCGGTGGGATCGAATATACAACCAAGAGAGCTCTTTTTCCAGTGTTTCGAAATAGAAAGTATGCTCCGAAAAGCCAGCACAAATCTGAAATTATGGCAACGAGAGTGGCAGGAATTGCTGTTGGCGCGCCGATTGCTGCCATGTTGCTCAAAGCGTTGCTGTGAACGCTGTAGTTTGGATACAACGCTTGGAGAGCCGATACGCCGAGGATAAACTCGATTCCTGCTAATGCGAAAAAGAGTCCTGCTCTGTTAAGGTCCGAACTTTTCTTTGCTGAAAGCAAAGCCTGAGTGAGCGTAGCTGCCATTTCAAAACCGATCTCCATTCTCTTCTACATTGAATCCGATTCAAGTGATGAATTCAAGAGACAGCTTTCTCTGCTATCCTCGTGAGGGCTTTCTCTGTAACCTCTGAGATATTGTCTTTTGCAAAGCCCTGCGCAAAACTGGGAATGCCTTTCAGCTCAAACTTCCAGCTAACGTCAATTCTGGATTTATCACTTCCAATAGAACTGAGAGTAATCTTTCGCGTTCCGAGCATTGGTCCCTTCTTCAGGGTGAGGATGGTGGATCTGGCGTCTCTGTCAAGTACGAGTGTCTGGACGCTTTTCGCTTCGCCCATTGGTCCTCTCTTGATCGTAGCTTCCCTTTCGACCGCGTTCCCTTTTCTGCTCAGAATCTTTACATTTTTCAGAACTTTCCAGTACTTCGATTCCTCTTCCGCGTCGGATATTATCTTCCAAACCGAGTCGACGCTCGCATCTACCTCTTGGCTCTTGCTTATCTCTATCATTATGTCCCTACACACTCCTTTTGTCTAAACCCATCAAAGATGAAGAGGGCTTGGGCGTATTATATTCCTCGTGTTACCTGTAGCGTAACATTATTATTTCGAGAGACCAACAAAACGACTATGGTTTCTGTGTCAAGAAAAAGGCCGCGCGTAGTGCAGATGCCCTGTATCTCAATTTGATCCTTCGCTTTTCCTTGACATTCTACATTACTTAAAATTACTGAGAAACGGAGAATAGAGAAATCTAGATCCAACCATTATTCTGCGCCGATTGGAATTGTGGCTCCAGTCAAGCAAACTGAAAGCTCATCCTAGATACGCTCCAAATCTTTTGTCATCTGCTCAAGCTGCTCCCTTGTGATTTCGCCCTTCGCGTAGCGTTCCCTAAGAGCTGCGATTGCTGGATCATAGCCACCATACCAGCCACCTCTTCCCCACCCCCAGCAGCCCCAAAAGAACCATCGAAAGCTGAAGAATAACAGGAAAACGACCGGGATGAAAAGTAATGGAAAGAACGGGAACGGAAACCAATAGTCAAGAGAGTCGGGGATGAAACTGCGAAAGTAGAGAACTAGTCCGATATTTATCGTGAGGATAGCGATGACTATCGCGATCGGAACCCAAATCCAGGTTGTTTTAGGATGTTTGCTTCGGCTACTGTTCTGGTACATTTTGAACGTAACACTCTTTCTTCTTGAGACATCGATGGGATAGGAAATTCTAATATCTCTGTTGTTACTCCTGACGTAACATTCATCATGAGTTCGACTGATCATCTTATTGGCCTTGGTCTGAATAAGAACGAAGCAAAGGCCCTTGATGCTCTAATTTCTCTAGGACCTTCTGGTGCGTCAGACGTTCACAAGTACGCTGGTATTCCAAGAAACAAAGCGTACGAATCATTAGAAAGACTTGCAGCGCGTGGAATGATAGAGATCCAGCAGGGTAGACCGACACTTTATCGAGCGCTTGGTGCAAAAACCGTAATCGATAACCTGATCGAAGAATATTCCAAGGAAGCTAATGAAGCACGCAGATCACTCGAAAGAAAGCAAGAAGAGTTCAAGGAAGGAGCAGAATCTGATGCTCAGAACACCTCCGCCTGGATGGTTAGAGGGGAACTTGGAGTAAAGCGAAAACTGGCGGAGCTGATTTACAACGCGAAGACTGATATTTTCATTATTGGAGGATATCCGCTGAAATACGCTCTCTCTGTCAAATCAGCTCTCAAATCAGCTTCAAAAAGAGGATTAAGAGTTAGGGCCGTATCTATGATACGACCATTTGAGGATGTGGATATCTCTTCAGAGGATAGTAAGATAATCGAATTTAGAACAGTGAAAGTTTCGCCAAAGCTCCTGCAGAAGATAGACATTTATGATCAGAGACTGATCGATAGCTACCGAAGCATGTCTGGTTATGGAGGGATGGTTGTAATCGACGAGTCGACTGCTTTTGATATCGTGGACGATGGCAAAGACCCAAAGAAGGTTGCCGGCATTGTTTTCAGAGCGCCTGGCATTCCAAAAATCCAGAAGGCAACTGTTGAGAGGATAATCGGTCTTTACACACGAAGGGCTTAGATCTACTTCCCGCAGAGTGACCAGCTGAAGCTTCGCACCCTTTTGAAACATTTGCACTTAGATCAATGTCACTCAGAAAGAACAGTTCTTGCGGCATTGGACTTTTTCAAAGCATCCAGTTGACTTCTAGCTTGCGCAGTGAGCTTCTCGGCTTTTGTTATTGTCCCGAACGTTCCGTCCTCCAGAAAGACAAGCATCTTGAGATACTTGTAAGGGTCTTTAGCTTTAAGAGCCTCTTTGTCAATAGAAGCTCCGACTATGCGCCCCAGTAATATGATCTCATCACCATAAGACAAGTGTTTGTCCAGTACGCATTCCAGGTGAGCTCTGCACTCTTCTATCGAGGGTGTTTACATTTTAATCCTTCGAATCACAAACGACTTGTCGAAATGTGCTGGTTCGGTTGGGCAACTGAATGAGAAGTATTCACAACACGTTACCCTTTTAGGAAGATTCCGTTCGAGATTTCTTTAGATGGACTCTTCACGAGACTCTGACAAGTTCGACCAGGAAATTAAACAGAGTCTGAACATCATCGTTGATGAAGCAGAGAAATCCGCAGTCTCTCTCCGCAAACGCGAACGAAATGCGAGGATAGTCAGATCTCTG
>JAKAPU010000226.1 GCA_021806865.1 archaeon | reverse complement strand
AACCAGAAATCAAAGTGATTGCTTTTGAAAGATACTGTTCTCATGGAGGAAATGAGTTGGCGCGAGATTGATGGGGCAATAAAAGAAGGCAAGACAACTGTTCTGTTATATGCTGCTTCTGTGGAGCAGCATGGACCGCATTTGCCGATTTTGACTGATACTTTACTCGGTTATGCTATAGGAGAAAGAGTTGCTCGCAAGCTTGGAAATGCGCTTGTCGCGCCGGTTGTTCGTCCCGGATTATCAGAACATCACATAGGTTTCCCCGGGACACTTACGTTCAGTTTTGAAACTTTTAGGCGAATTATTGAGGAAATCTGTACGAGTTTAGCTAGGCATGGCTTCAAGAATATAATAATCATTTCATCGCATGGTGGGAATACAGATGCATTGAAAGCCATTACGCCAGACATAGCAAAGAAGCTCGCCAGTAAATCAAACGTCTTTTTCCTTATTCAAGATCAAAGATCACATTACGAATCAATGGAGAAGTTTAGGATCAAATACAAAGCTAGACTTGGAGAAATGGGGGTTCACGCCGGGCTGTCGGAAACATCTATGCTACTAGCTGCGCGTCCTGAATTAGTTGATATGAAAAATGCTGAAGAAGGTCTGTCTGATGATTGGCACTACCTGCCAGAAAATGTCTTGGTTGATCAGATGGACAATTTTATAAACGGAATACTAGCTAAAGTAAGTAATGGGGTACTTGGCGATCCAAGACGCGCAAACAGCGAGATGGGGGCTGAATTGCTCGATGCAACTGCCGATGAAGAGGCAGGCAGAATACAGAAGATCATGAATGTGCTAGCTAAGGAACAGACTATCCATGCATAACTCAATAAATCGCTCTCAAGTGTTCCAGCGAAGCTCATGGTGTTTCAACCGGCGATTCAATCTTAATTACGTAGCGAGCCAGGTAGGGCGCGGTTTTGCATCTCGACGTAATCTTCCCACTTCCTTTGTGATTGTTCTCAAGGCGAGTGTTCCATAGCCTCTAGAAATGTTCATTCTGGCTGTCGTTTTTATCTTCAAGAAAGTATCTGATTCTGTCCATCCCTTCAATCAATTTATCTCGATCCACACAAAAAACGAGCCTCAGGTATCCTTCTCCATGTGGGCCAAATTCAGAGCCAGCAACAGTCTCTACGTACGCATCCTGCGCTAACTTTGTCTTAAGGACGGACGAACTCGATTCATACTTCCTGAAATTGGCAAAGATTTCAAAGCCCCCCTGTGGAATTGGGAAACTCAAGTTCATTCCTTTCAGACAATCCATCATCAAATTCCTTCTGGCGCGATATTCATTAACCATCAACTCTAAGTCTCTAGGATTGCTTCTCAGAGCAACCGCTCCAGCGTACTGGACAGCCGTGTTCGTCGAAGATCTGATATCAAATGCAACACTTGCAATTCTATCGATGTGTGACTGGTTTGCAATGACATACCCGAGTCGCCATCCAGTCATGGCGTAGGTCTTGGAAAAACTGTTCACGACAAGAATCTGATCTCTGAGCGATTCATCTTGAAGAAGGTGGTAGTATTTCACGCCATCATATAATATTCTGCTGTAGCATTCGTCTAGGATAAGAAGTACATGCCTATTTTCTCTCAATATATCTCCTACTTGTTGCAACTCATCCCTTCCATACACTATTCCTGTAGGGTTATTTGGGTTGCAAAGAAATATCGCTTTTGTTCGCTCACGAACCTCTGAATTTATTGCGTCAATGTCCAATCTAAAATCGCTTCTTGCTCGAAGGGGAACGAAAATCGGTTTCGCGCCGAAATGGTGCAGCTTATGGATAAAACCATGATATGTTGGATCAGGGATGATTATTTCATCCCCGTCTTTTGTAATCGCCTGCAATATCAGATACAGGCCTTCACCGGCACCATTTGTCGGTATAATCTGAGTTGTCGGATCGACCTCAAAGCCGTACCTAGTCAGATACGATTCTGATATCGATTTGCGCAAGAAATCCAAACCCCTAGTTCCACAGTAATGGGTCAATCCCTTTTCTAGCGCGTCGGAAAGAGCATTCTTAACAACAGCTGGAGTAGCAAAACTGGGATCTGCTACACTAAGTCGAATCATTTCATGAGTCTTGCGAGTTAGAAAATCGGAGCCGACCAATTCTATCCATACGCCTTGCGACAGCTAGGTGCTCTACGTTATAAAACACTGTTCCAAACTTTGAAGAAACAAACTCCCCACGCATTAGACGTTGTGCGTAATAAGAGGATGCAGCGAATTCCGCGTTTTAGATCGCAACGTTATGTCTCTTTCAGCACAATTCAGTTCGATTATCAGCTAATATTACATCCTGATTGCGCTTCTCGTCCAACCGAGTCTATTACGCACAAGGTCTATTCAGTGCCCAAACGCTGCCGTCATTACTGCTTCCTAATGTTCCTAATGAGCAGATACGCTAAGACAGACACTGGAATAAGAAGCATTCCAAATGTGTTCCTCAATCCAACCGTCTCTGATACCGATCCCATGACAAGGGGCACAATTATGTTAAGGCCCACCATTAAGGACGAGAAGATTGAGTTCATCGAGTTCCTTTCATGCTCCTCCGAAGTCCTAAAGATGTACAATAGAGAGATAGGATAAGTCAATCCGTGAGGCAACCCCAAGAGACAGATTGCCAACGCGTAAGACCATGGACTAATTATTGCAACCATGAGTATAAGACCAATGAATGTGCTTATCGCCGAAAGTAGCGAAGCCGCTTTCAAGTCCTGCGGTGGCTTGATGGAAAAGTATAATCTGGAAGCGAAGGAAACGGCAAAGAAAATCGCGAAATACAGTTCTGCCGAAGAGTTGGACACATTAAGATAATTGATGGAGTAAAGGCCGCCAAATACTACGATGCCAGCGAATGGTATGCTGTACATCGCATTGTTGTATACAGCAGTCCTGAAACCTATTTTTCTAAACGGCTTAAAGACCCCTGCGTTTGTACTCTTTGTTGCCGTATTCTCCTCAGGAAATGGAAGAAACAATGAAAGTACCGCAGAGGTGGCCGGAAAGATGGCAAAGTATCCAAAACTGACTGGCAAGGATACATACGAGAGAATGAAGGACTCGACAAGGGGGCCTGCCACCAAGCTGGCACTCAAGGAAACTGTATATACTGCTATACCTTTTTCCCTCTCACGCGGAGTTCTTCCAATTATCCCAGCAGCGTTTACTATGTTGGTTGAGATCAATCCTAACAAGACCCCCGTTAACGCAGAAAATATCCAGAGACCTATTTCTCCTGAAATTGTAATGAAAGGAAATGAGAGAGCGTACATGAAACTAGATAGTATGAATACGACCCTTCTGGTACTCGATCTAAGCTTTGAATTTATGAAGAGAGTGGTGATGGAGGTGGCCAGAGAGTTCACCGCGTATATTGCTCCAACAGTAGTCATTCCCATATAGTAGACCTCGCTAGCCACAAGCGGTACCGTGGTGTACTGCATGTTGGTGCTAGCCCTTAGGGCAAAAGTTTCCGAAATCAAAATGACTAGAAGATAAATATAGGGAAGGGATTCTGCTTCCCTGCGATCTGGCATTCTTCGGCGCGATCTTACGTGAATAGGTGAGTTATAATAGGCATATGCCTATAGAAAATTCCGCAAACTGGCTGTGTAGAAACATAATCTGGACAGTAGTAGAGCAACAACGTAGCTATGCGTAAGTCAATAGTAGCAAATTACGACTAACGAGCATTGGAAGGAAGACTGCAAAAATTGGGTGAATCAACATTCGCACTTTTTGGTACACATCGACGTAATTGGACTAAACAAACTGGCACCGTCGCTTTGTTCTTCAATGGACAATGTGTCCAGAGTGAAAAGATGGATAAAACTCCCTGCTGAGTTTGGACTCTCATTGCGAGAGTTGGAAGTAGGTGGTGTCCACCAGCTCACTTGCAGTGTCGTTAGAGTTCTTCAGTAGACCCCACGTCAGTCCTAATTGTATCTGTATCTGAAGCCATTGATACGGCACAGGAGACACAGGATATTTGTACAGATTGACATGTTGGGCTACTGTTGAGTTCATGTGCAGGAACGAAACGAGAACCTGACGAGCTAGAGTATTGTTTGCGGCAACTGCGTTCACTCCCATGTCTAGTGCAGTGACGAATCCTTTTACGATGGCGGGGTGCGCGTT
>JAKAPU010000225.1 GCA_021806865.1 archaeon | reverse complement strand
CCGATCTCAATGAACGACAGCTTCCTTCTATCGACAGCTGTCTTTCTCCAACCAGATCTTGATGCTACTACTACAGACATGTCTGCGTTGATTTGGTTTTTAAGCAACGATGCGCTTGGCATCAAGCAAGCAGTTGATTGAGTGGAATGACAATGGCACTCGTACTGATCAACGCCGACATAGGGCGCGATAAGGAGGTGGTCGATCAACTCAGGAAGATCGAGGGCGTGAGCGAGGCCTACACAGTTTACGGCGCCTACGACATCGTGGTCAAGGTCGAGGCTGCGACTCAGGAGAAGATCAAAGGCATCGTCTTCTCAAAGATACGCATGCTCGATTACATCAGGTCGACGCTCACGCTGGTAGGTGCGGAGTGAAGCGCGTGAACTACCCACCAATAAATTCACGGGCTTCTCGCTTCCTTGACTGAAACTTGCTTATCCGTCTGACAAGTAGAGGCTCTGTCTCAGCGTGGGATTGTTCCAATCCCACTTTCAGAACATTCCTTGCTGCGTTGATGTCTCTATCCAGGGTGAGTCCGCACCTCAGGCATTGATGCATCCTCTCGGAAAGAGACTTTGGAACCATTTCTCCGCACCTTGAGCATTTCTGCGAGCTTCCGCCAGGATTGACGAGTATAACTCGCCCTCCTCGCCTTTCCGCATTGTAGGCGGTTAGTTGGCGAAGCTTTCCCATGTGGAGTCCATTATTGCCGATGCCAGGCTGTGGTTCTTGACCATATTCTGAATCTTCAAATCCTCGAACGCTATAGTCCCATTTTCATTTGCAATTTTATGAGATAATTTATGTGCGAAATCTTCCCTCTGCCTGCGCACCTTTCTCCAGGACTTGGCTAGTGCAAGCTTGGCTTTCTCTTTATTTTCCGAACCTCTTTTCTTTCGAGATAGTTGTCTCTGAAGAGATTTGATTTTCTCACTGGATTGTTTCAGGAATTTTGGATTGGGGATCAATATTCCGTTGCTCAATGCAATAGAATTCTTTATTCCAACATCCACACCAACATTGTTTTCTGGAGTCTTTCCATTGAGTTGTTGATCATTCTCAACTGAGAGCGCAACAAACCACTGGTCTATCTCCTTGATTATGGTCACACGCTTCAGTGCTCCAACAACAATTGGTCTATGCAACTTGACCCTGACCTTTCCGATCTTTCCCAGTTTCAAGAAATTACCAGAGAGTTTGAACTCAATGTTGCGCTGTGGATAGGCGAATGAATTGTACTTTCCTCTCCTTTTGAATCTTGGATACTTGGAAAGTCGGGCAAAGAATGATTGGTAGGCTTTGTCGAGTCGAAGATTGACATCTTGCAAGACTTGAGAATGGACGGCTTTCAGGTACTTATTGTCTCGTTTTAACTCCACAAGTTTCTTTGACAGCTCGTAGAATCGAAAGCCATTTTCAATCCTGTCTGCAAGCAAGGAGTTGTATAATCGCCTACATGTTTCGAGAGTTTCATCCATTATCTTAGCTTGTGCAGCTGAAGGATAGAGCCGAAACTTGTACGTGATCATGCCTTTTGCTCATCGATGTACTTTTTGATAGTCCCAGATGAAACATGCCCATGAGTTGAAACAAAATAGCTTCTTGTCCACAACGTAGGCAGACTAGAAGTTAGATGAGAGAATTCTAGGCGGAGAACCCTTGAGGAGTATCCTTTCAATCCCGCCACAATCCTGTTTGGTGCGAGAATGGGCGTAGCCTGGATGAAGACATGCACATGATCTGGCATAGTCTCAAGGGCGAGAATCTTGCATTCCATCTCTCTGGCTCTCTCTTCAATCAGTTGAAGCCTCTTCTCGACATCACCGACTATGACTTTTCTCCTGTACTTAGGGCACCATACGAAATGATAGTTCATGAAGTGCACAGAAGTCCTTGAAGAAACATTGCCCCTCGGCATTAACTAGATGGAAAATGAATATCTGAATATTGGTATTTGATGCGAATTCATCCCAGCTTTGAAAAGCTAGGCTTTCTCCGCAACCCGTGGTGAGAACGAAAGGTGAATGTTTATTGCCTACGCGTCGATTCTCCAGACAGATATGCCATGGCCGCGTACGAATCTCAGGAAGAAATAGAGAGGAGATCGAGATTCTACAGGAGCGAGGAAGTCAAGAAGTACTTGAAGAAAAATGGAGTCCCGAAGAGCAGGAAAGCCATGAAGGCGCTGATTTTGTCAAGCTATCCGGACGCAGGCCGTGAAATCATCGAGTCGCTCGCTCACGTGCACTTTGCAGTCCACTCTCAGCAGATAAACATACACGACAAGACGAACGAAAAGCTGATCATTTCGATTGAAAAGTAGAGCCAGCGAGAGAGAGGAAATCTATCTATTGTCTATTAGGCAGACAAATTGTAGAACCTTGCTTGCTATCATATTCATTCATAAGACCTTAGGCATAATTATGATTTAGCTTCGTGTCTCAAGTCCTTGAAAAATATGATCGAGCGACAGAGAAGGGCCACAGATATTGCGTGGTGACGATCCAATTACTTCCCAAAAGCAACCTGGAACCTCGAAATCCAGAATAGAGGACTCAATGTGTTCCTTCAAGCTTTGGACATATCATGACGATACTGCGATTACAGATTTCCATCGTTTTTGGACCAGCTTCAAATTTGTCTGCAGTCTGTTTGGAAGATCGTCATACCTAGAGTCAGGGTGAGGAGAATGAAAAAGTGGTGGCCTTCTGTTGTTGTCCACGACGGAGTTCAGGGCTTCCTGTTTCAACCACCATGCTTGCTCCGACGTACGGATGCTGTTTAGGTATTCCTTCAGAGTATTGGCAAGAGTGTCCGCAGGCGTGAATTCCCTACGCACCGTAGGTACTCCCTCCTTCTCAATGTTTATGGCAGCATTCAAATCCCTATCTATCAGTAGACCGCACTGTTCACAATGATACAGTCTGTCACCGAATTCAATCTTGTTCGCTGCATTACACCGCGAGCATTTTTGTGTGGTCGGACTGAATCTTGGCACTTCAATTAGTGTTTGCGCCTTTTGTGAAAGCGCGCAGGTTATTCCACCGATTGAAGTGTTCAAGATTCGTTTGCCCCAGATTCGCTGCCACGCTTTGATAGAGTCATCCTGATAGCAGATCGCATCATAAGTGATGGTTAGCTTGGATGCAAGTTTGCTTCGAATGTCGTTTTTGATGTCTGTCGTCGTATCATACTTCTTGTCCAGCTTTGCCTTGGATTTCCACCAGTTGTGCGAGTGATACTCCTTTCTGCTGAGATGCTTTGCCAGTCGTTTCATCTTTTCTGATACTGGGACTTCATAGTTGATTCTGACTCCGTTTGAGAGGTTTCGCTGGTCGTACTGTATTGCTCCGCTGATCCGAAAGTGCGGTTGTTTTGATCTGTCTCTCTTGTATGCCTCTACCACCTTGCTTATGACCCTGATTGCGAACTGCGCGCTCAAATTGAACATTTCTCGTATCTCTCTGTAGCAGACCTTTTGCAGTTCGAACTTGTTTGCTAGTTTTAGTTCAAATGCTCTTTCTGCGACAAAGTTGGCTGCGGAGTTGTAGCGCTTTATCGTCTCAAGAAGTAGCTCCTTCTCCTGATTGCTTGTTTCAAGGCGTATCAGGAGAGACTGGAGCATTTGCATCGAGAAATGTTGTGCTGTATGTCTAAAAAACTATCGAAGGCAGCCCATTTCCTCCACGACCTAAAAGTTCGGGGCTTCCTTGCGTGTTAGCCGTGACGAGGTAAATGCATGTTTCTTGCAGAAATGACTCTTTTCCGGCAGCAAATCTTGACCAGTCGAGATTCGTGGAGCACTGCCCTAAATAGCAACAATAATTCATAGAAACTGAAACTGGAAGCAATGTAAGACAATGTAGCTGACAAGCAGCAGATTGGGTTGCAATTCTCCAAAAGCGGAAAAAAAGTTTTGGTCTCTGGCTAAACCGTACCAAGGAATCGTTTCCAGAATTCATAACCCAAAAAGCAAGCCACATTTCGTATGGGCAATTTGTATGTTCGTACTCATTGCTGAAAACTGTACATTTATCGGCCCTCGAGAAGTTGTGTCTTATTTTAACGAGGCGGCGTCGGACAGATCAAAGAAAATCGCAAACGAGCGATACGGCGCCGAACGGAGTTCAGTGGAATGTGATCTCGGTAGGACTGTTTCTTCCCTTCTCCGCTTCCTTGTACGGTGGAACGAATCCAGTTAGGCGAAATAATTCAATTGCGCGATAGAG
>JAKAPU010000224.1 GCA_021806865.1 archaeon | reverse complement strand
GCTTGGAGCAAAGGCCAGTATCGCAAGCTCCACTTACGGCATCAAGGAAGTAGCGCTTTCCGACTTTTTCCTGGGGCCGAAGAACGTGCAAGACAACATCCTGCAACCAGAAGAAATACTTGTCAGTGTGAGCGTTCCGAGGAGGTCTCTCAAACAGAGAAGCACCTACCTAAAGCAGAGAATCCGGGACAATTGGGATTTCGCGCTCGCAAGCGTATCCGCTAGCGGGGCGGTGGATGATCATGGCCGAATAGACAGCATTCGTATCGTGCTCGGAGGAGTTGCTCCCATGCCATTCACACTGGAAACCACAGAGATTCTTCTCGGGAAAGGTCTGAATGAAACAAAGTTGGAGGTGGCCAGGCTAGTGAGCTCCAAAGCCAAGCCGCTGAAGATGAACCGCTACAAGGTGAGGATCGTTCGCGCACTCGTTCTGCGTGCGCTGGACGCTATCTTTTTTGATTGAATCTTTTCACTTGGAGAGCTTTCGGAGGTTCTCCACGAACTCCTCCATGACGTTCTTTGCTTTCCACTCGACAATCCTCTTTCCCAATGTTGCAAACTTGCCCTTCAAATCCACAGTTGCATCGATCTCAATTCTGGTCTTAGGCGTTCCTTCAAGAACTTCTGACATTTTTATTCCCAAGCTTTGCTTGAATGATCCAATTTTGTTTGCATCCTCGCCTGACATTTCAAAAGTCAAAAGCTGGTTTTCAACTGCCTGTATCTTCTTGACCACTACGTTGTTGAATTTCGATGATATGAAGCCGACCTTCACAACTGCTTTTGCGGAGTATGTGTTTTCATCGATTACAGAAATCTCTTGGCAGCCCGGGACACACAACTTCAAGACATTTGGATCATTCAGCGAAGACCAGACCTTGGAGATCGGCACATCGAGTGTTGCGGATTCGTGAATGTCCAACTCTAACCAGCTGCACTCGCTATGACTAGTCTTGAGCCAAGTGCCTGCTTCACCGCATCCACAATCTGCTGATAACCCGTGCACCTGCAAAGGTTTCCAGACATGTAGTTACGAATCTCGGCCTCTGACAATTTTTCTCTGTTAGGCACATTTTGATACAGAGTCTTTGCCATCATTATCATTCCTGCGGTGCAGAATCCGCACTGGAAGGCGGAATTCTCAATGAAGGCTCTTTGTATCGGATGCAATTCGCCATCCTTTGCGACTCCTTCTATTGTTTCAATATTCGAACCATCTGCTCTTATCGCAAGCTCACAGCAGGAAGAGACTGGAACGCCGTTCTTGATCACCGTGCATGCTCCACATTCGCCTATACCACACACTTCCTTTGTTCCAGTGAGCCCAAGATCGTCTCGGATCAGCTGCACAAGCGTTCGGTTTTCCTTCACCTCAAGAGAGTGCTTTCTTCCGTTGACTGTTAACGTGATTCGTCTTGTCACAGTTTTCACCTATTGAGTTTGAGATCCTCTAGTAATCGTTTCAATCGTATTCTTGAGCGCGTCTCTGATTATTGTCTTCGTAACTCGTTTCTTGTACCAAGATGGCCCATAGAGATCGTCCATCACTTCAAATTCATCGCTAGCTAGCTCCGCAACTTTGGCACAATCGAGCGTCGAAACGTTCTCCGCGCTCTTGACGAAACTCTCTGCGTTAGGGCATCTGAATGTTTTTGGACCGACTGCTCCGACTACGATTCTGCAATCCAAAGCCTTCTTCAAAACAGGATCAAGCTGAAGGTACGTTGCAACCGTGGACGTTGGCTTGTCGGTATCAGATTTTGGTGTGAATTTGTAGAAAGAACAAGCACTGTTCGGCCTCGGTGGAGGAATCGTCACCTCAGTTATCACCTCGCCCGGCTTCAAGACTGACTCGAATATCCCCAGGATGAAACTGTCTGCAGGTGCTGTCCTGTCTCCTTCGGTACCAGTCACGTGAATATCAGCGCCAAGCGCGGCAAGTATTGCAGGTGGATTGCACTGCGGTTCCGCATATGCAAGATTCCCGCCAATCGTCCCGACGGTGCGAATTCTTACGTTTCCGATTGTGTGAAAGGCCTCCCTTAGGCTAGGGTACCACCTCGAGATAATTTCGGACTGTTCGATCTCAAGGTGGGTTGTCATTGAACCAATCCTTAGCCCCGTCTTTTCGTCGTACGAGATACCCCTCATTGATTTGACCTTGGAAATATCCAGCAGCTTGTCAGGTGCAAGAATCCCTTCCTTCATCATGATGACGAGCGCTGTTCCGCCAGCTATCAACCTGAACTCTTGGTCTTCCCCAGCTGCGAGCAGTTTCTCTGAAGCTTCGAGCGGAGTGCTGACTTTTTCGTATTCGAATTGTTTCAACAATTACCGCCGCGTAGCCAATCTTCGAATTGAAGCTATTTCTTCTTGCCTACGACTGCTACGGGTTTTGGTGCTGGCTCTGAGTCTCGCCACTGCTTTCGCACTACTATTTTCCTCGTAGGCTTGAAGGTCCGCATGATCGTGCATTCCTTCGGTGTCAGGAACAGCGAGTCGTAGTCAGGATTGTCAGAGAACTCTGCAGGAGTGTGCTTTGCAAGTACAACGCCGACTCTTTCACCAGCCTCTCCGATGAGCAAGTGTGCCGCTGCTGCAATGTCGTCAGCCACGTCGTGGCGGGCAAGAGGAACTGGACGTCCGTAGATGTCGTAGGCCTGGTTTCCGTGTTCGTCTCTTGTACAATTCTTAGAAGGTTCGAATCCAGAAAGCCCGACGGAGAACCCGATAGATCCGTTGCGCAGAGGATACCAGTTACTGTCGATGATTAACACGCCGAGTTTCTTCCCCGTGAGTTGCTCCGCTCTAAGTCGGATATCATTTGCAATCTTGTTCGGTTCCTTGATGTCGATCGTCTCAAACCCGATCGGAGTGTTCTTTATGTCCACTCCAGAATTTATTTCAAATGCACCTTCTTTTCTAGTCCAGAATACAATGAACTTTGGATTCTGATAAGCAACGGCGCCGTACACTTCGTCCGCCTCATCCAAAATCAACTGAATGTGATTGGGGTTCAGGCCGTATTTCTTCGCGATTGCGTTTGCCTTCTTCGTAGGCTTTAGTTTGCCGACTTCGACCATCATGCCTAGGGCGGTCGAGACCACCTTACTTGCGATCACAATGATATCCTTGTCTTCGATTGGGTGGCCAGACTGCTGGATAGAATCGAGGATTATCTTTACGTAATCGTCTCCCTGTTTGACCAAAGGCAACTTGACGCCGTAGAATTCCATGTTTTCACTCTTACACCGCGGACGAGAATCGACAAACTCTCAATTGCAATTTAAACGAATTGATTGATTCTCTGGGAACGCTTATGTAAGAACCGCCAAGATTCAGGTTATCATTTCACAAGTGAAGTCCTGACAATGAAATTTGGTTTCTCTGGAGTAAATCTGTCCACGAACGTTGAGCACTACAACGATGTCGTCTCTGTTGTGAAGTATGGCGAGGATCTGGGATATGACGCCGCCTGGCTTTCCGATAGAATTCGAGACACTTACGTTAACCTGGCAGCATGCGCCTTTGGCACGAAGCGGATTCGGCTATCTCCAGGCATGATTAACCCCTACACACGTCATCCCGTAATCAACGCCCGAGCCATCGCCACCCTTGATGAAATTTCGAACGGAAGAATGTCGCTTGGCATCGCCGTGGGAAACATGGTGGAAATGACGAGAGACCTCGGATTCGAAACCAAAGCAGGTTACGCGCGGGTAAAGGAAGTCTGTGAAATTTCAAAGAAGCTGTTCTCAGGAGAAACTGTCACCTACGAAGGCAAGTTCTTCCAGATTCACGATGTCAAGCTTGGGATGAAATGTCGGAAGGACATCCCAATCTACGTCGCAGGCTCTGGTCCGAAGATAATGGAAGTCGCGGGTGAGGTTGGCGACGGAGCCATCATTCCATACACCGATCCCAGCGTAATAGAGCACGCCAAAGACAGCGTGAAAAAGGGTGCGGAGAAGTCAGGCAAGAGCCTAGATTCCGTCCAGTTAATCAGCTGGCTCCCGACCTACATCACAAACGAGAAACAGAAAGTTTTGGACTCGCTGAGGGGTTACGGTGCTCTAATGACACTTCTCTCGCCGATCGAGTGGCTGAGATCGATCGGAATGACCGAGGAAAAGTATGATGTAATCAAAAAGGGGTACGCCAAAGGAGCCCATGTCGATCCGAAGCTTGAAGCTGAGTACGTCAAAAAAGCCAAGGAATACGTCACCGACG
>JAKAPU010000223.1 GCA_021806865.1 archaeon | reverse complement strand
ATGTACGTCTGGGCATAGCAGATTTGCGATAACGAACTTAATTCAAGGAGATTCGGCGTAATGCTGAAGGGCTTCATAATTTGTAAAGATTGATATCTCAGACCTATGTTTTCGCCAGAGTATGCAAAGCAGGAATAGAGTTCGATCTATTTCCACGCCTCTTGTAGCCGCCGTTGTAATAGTTATTTTAGTCGTAGCCGCTGTTGCGGGATACTCTCTTTTAGCCAGCTCTTCTTCGACTACTGCGTTAACGAGTTCCACGTCTTCGTCAAGCTCTTCTGTCGCACCGTCGACCGCGTCTTCTTCTAGCTCCACAACATCATCGCAGTCGAGCATCCCCGTTACTTTCGCATTACCTGTCGCAACCACCATCAATCAGCTTGACCTTTGGACAGCTCAGAACGCAGGTTTTTGGCAGCAACAAGGCCTTAAGGTTACATTTCTTCCGTTTCAAGGAGCACCTCCAGAAATGCAGGCCGCGGCCAGCGGACAAGTTCAAATCGGAATGGCACCGTCTAGTAGTGTGTTACTGGCAGCATCACATGGTGTTAAGATCAAAATAGTTGCTGCATTAGGCTACCAGGATGACTGGGATCTCATCGTTTCAAACAAATCGTCCTACACCAGTTTTGCACAGATGAAAGGGGCTACGTTTGGAGTGAATGCGATAGGAGCCGTGACTGACATTGTTTTGCATGTTCTCGCTCAGCGCTACAATTTTACGATAGGACGGGACATTTACGAAGCTCCTGTTGGAGGATTTCAAGTGGAATTGGCCGCGCTTGTCACCAACAAGACCCAAGGTTTCTTCTGGACTGCTGATCAAGCCGAATTGATACAATACCACGGGTACGGCCGCATTCTACTCGATATGAGCTCCATTTTGCCCTACTTCGACGTAGGAACAATTTTTGCAAGTGATTCTCTGATTGCCCAGCAACCCAATGTTGTTACGAATATCATCCAAGGAGAAGTAAATTCCCAAGAGTATTTGAAGGCCAACCAGAGTTTTGCGGATGAGATGGCGGCAAATTACTTGGGAGTTCCGAATGTCGTCGCCCAGACACTGGTGAATGATACGCTGAATACACCGTCGTACTATCTGCTGAATGGGTCTATTACTCCATTGGTTACCCAAATAATGAATTATCAGCGATCTTTGTTAATTCAGCTCAATGTTTCGAATAACCTCTTACAGGTAAATCAAATCTACACGATGCAGTTCGTTCCCGTTAGCCCAGAAAACACCCTGCCGTCTTTGAACATATTGCCAGAAACCTATCCCGTGATCATACCAGCAGATGTCGTTGAACTTCAAAACATCCTTTGGTAGTTTGCTGAAAGCTCCCTTCGCCACAAACAACGATGAAAGCTACTTCGAAATTAACAGGGAAGTTCATTCCGACAGCATCGTTTCGATGGTGCTCCACATGCTGGAGTCGAGCCTTGTCCAGTGTTCGTGCACTATTTTCCACCCTGGCTTGCATCGTTCAAGAATAAAGGTCACTCTGGAGTGAATTCTAGCCTCATTATTGGAAAGTCGGACCTTATTTTCGACGTTAAATGTTGCGTACGCGAAATTTCGGAAGAGTTTGATCTTCATACTGTCAAACGACATTTTCACGAATTCACATCGCCTCACTCGATCAATCATCTTCTTTGATGCCTGATTATAGTCGAGCAAATGGATCTTACTATAGCTGTCATACCGCGAAAAATCCTCCTTACTCCATAGAGCGAAAATGCGCCCCAAATCGCGCGCATTGAAACTTTCAAACCACTCATTGATAACCCTCTTCAGCTCCACCAAATTTTCCTGCCTGATCTTTCTCCAACCTTCTCGCTTACCTGCCGAGTCCTCTAAGCAGAATTTTGGGTGACCAACAAATCTCTCGAGTTCCTGAACGCCTAGTCCTTCCTTGAGCGCCAATTTGGCGGTTTGTAGTCTGTCCACTGGATCGGAGATTCTGAAAAGCACCCGCGCTTCTCTCTCCGTGATCTTTTGGAGAATATCCTCGGCGTCGTCCTTTGCTATCCTCGGAGATTCAAATAAATGAGTCATGGACATATGCTGAGAAACATACGATTTTGATCGACCTATCTTAGCAGCAATTGTTTCAAGCGACATCTGAAATTGGACATTTAGGGTTCGAAAAATCAATCCTTGCTCATAGTCGGAATAGCTGTCTCTTTCCAGATTTTCCACAAGAGCCGCAGTAATCATTTCTTCGTCCGAGGTATCGACAATTTCAGCTCTTATTTCGGTCCAGCCAATTCTTTTTGCGGCTTCCGCTCTTCTGTGTCCGTAGACAATCTGGTATGGATGCTTCGACGAACTGATTGGTCGAACTCGGATCGGCGTTAGTTGCCCTACTGCTTGGAAAGACTGGGCGAGCCCCTCAATCTTATTCAAATCCACTCTCGAAGCAAAAGGGTTCGTCTCCAACTTCGTTAGTGATATTGTCTCGACAGTGGACATACGAGGAGACACCCTGGTACAATCTAATAAACTCGTTCACCCGGTGAACAGCCCGGATAGAATCTCCGCACTCGAGTATGGAAATTGCATGATCACGCTCTGATTCCTGCAAATTCTTGATCTTTTTGACTAACGGTTACAGGCGGGTTCTGTCTCTCTCTGAGAGCCAGCGTGGAAATTTGTCTTTGTTACCGATTGGCAGTTGACTAGTTTGAGTTGCATCATTTCGTTAGGCGGTTACCTAGACCATCGACGGCTAGAAGAGTTTAACCAATAATAACAAGCACTAATCCGATTCCGGTTGTATTTCTTCACCCAGTGCATCTTCAAGTTTGAGATTACCTGTCGGCTCGCTTCTTCCAATTTTGATTCCGATTGTTTTTTCCGCCAATCGTCGTTCAGAGTCCAAGTCATTAGAACCAGTAGCGACGGCAAAATCCATTGAATATTATGCCTAGATAGACCGGGAAATGGATAAATTGCTGGGTTTCATTCTTCTGATGAGTGATTCTGCGCCATCAAAATGACGCCCAGAATTGACGCGTTGCTCACTTTCCCAACGAACTGGGACAAAGATCTTCTCACAAGGCAATGCAACTGAAAGCGATGAGTTACTGTGGGTAGTCTAAATTCGATTGAATCCTTTAATTGATTGATAAAGGTAGGGTCTAATCAATGCAAATTATACTTCTTGGAACAGGAGGCCCTAGGATAGATCTAAGAAGAAGCGGTCCTTCACAGGTTGTTTATGTGGATGATGAACCGATCTTAGTCGATTGTGGTAGGGGCCTGCTCGGACAACTGACTCGTGCGAATATCCCTGTAAACAAAATAGACCGAGTTCTCATTACTCATCATCACCTTGATCACATAAGCGACTTTGCCGATTTTGCGATCTATTCGTGGTTCACCGGCAGAGAGAGACCTCTCGAAGTGTATGGCCCAAGAGACACTCGCTCTATAGTCGATGCCCTATTCAAAACCGTTTACAAAATGGACGTCGAGTCCAGATTGCGAGTCGGAGAAAGATCGGGATACGTAAAGAGCCCACCAGAGTTCAAAGTTCAAGACATATCGGCGGGATTGGTTTTAGAGGATAAGCAATACAAGATCACAGCGGCACTTGTTGATCATTGGCGAACAGCGATTCCGGAGTTCAAATATGATGCTTTGGGATTCAGAATCGATTCTAGTGAGGGATCGGTGTGTATTAGTGGAGATACGATCCCCTGTAAAGATTTGATCGATCTGGCAAAGGGTGCAGACGTGTTGGTTCATGAGTGCTACATCTCAAAAGACGAGGTAAGCTCGAACCCGCACGTGCGATATCTCGCAGGTAACATTCACACGACCTCAGATCAAGTGGGCAAAGTCGCAAAAAAGGCAAATGTCAAGAAACTTGTACTTTCACACATCAAAGAAAAATCTGATGCGCTGCTCAGAAAGATGCTAGATGATGTCGAGCAGGATTTCGACGGCGAAGTAATTATCGGAGAGGATTTACTTCAGGTCGAAGTTTGAACCGTGCTTTTGCAATGAAGCAGAACGCCGTCGAGAATTAGGTCATTCAGTCCGCAAAATCATCACTTATTATGCCTAAATACATCATATAACTAGCTGTGGTATGTGGGTGAGATGCGCCTTTTGCAGCTCGTCCTCGACCTCGTTTCGTCGTAACGCGACCAATCAATCGCATGGTCAGAGACCCTTCGGAACATTATTTTCATCTCCGATAATCAGCCTATCAAAACGATTTTCAGATTCGGCAGCTA
>JAKAPU010000031.1 GCA_021806865.1 archaeon | reverse complement strand
ATTTCGCCGCCGGCAATTTCTTGATAG
Source organism: archaeon (assembly GCA_021806865.1). The sequence goes on along the minus strand of JAKAPU010000031.1, from coordinate 19,833 downwards.
GGAAAACCTATTGGGTGGCGAACTCAGAACTCCTCAGACAAGGTCTTGAACAAAGGAAGATCACCGAATATGCCTAGTTAATCCTGCCACTCATTTGCCAATATTCCGATTCGGAGAGTGTCATGATTAGTGAAACAGGAAAGAAATTCGACACGCTCGCTAACATTACGACGATTGTCGATAATCTTGAAAAGAGGAACTATGTGCGCAGAAAGAGAGACCCGCAGGATCCCCCGGATGGCGAAAGTCGAGCGAGAGCTCTTCAAAAGAATATTCAAAGCTCACCACAGCGAAGTTGCAAAACTAATGAAAGTCTTGAACGTGCAAGAGCTGCTAAGCATGATTTCGTATACGGTTAGAATAAAGAACACTTCAAAGTAAGAAAGATTTAGAGAAAAAATCGATTCCCCTCCTGCTCTGAAGCAGAAGGGCGGATTTACAGGTGGAAAGAGTTACGATTCCCGTCTATCGTTTTCGGGATGTGCGCTTCGCCACTTTCTTGCGTGCTGCGGCTCTTGGCTTTGCCTTTTTCTGGGCAATGTAGCACTTGCGTGGTGTGTGACGCTTTTTCTCATTGTGGCGGTAGACGAGATACGTGTAATTCTTTCCGCTCTTACCTTTGATTACAAACCTGTACGGTTTCCATGCCTTTTTGTGGCATTTTGGGCATATTGTTACCATTTTAGGGCAACATACACTTCGGGGGGATTTAAATATATGGTTTATCCTTTGACTAGTGCATTCCGCTTTCCGCGGCTCTTGAATTCCAAGTTAGGCCGAAAAACTTTGACCTTGATGCTGCTTTTGAGCCTACGCCATGCCTAAATTTGGGCTGTTCGAGCATCGATATCCGAATCCGTATTAGGTTCCGAAACGCTAGTTTTGCCTAAATCCTTCAACAATGCATTATTTTGAGCACAATTCAGGTCAGTCTACGCTTCAAAGTTTAAATAATGGAATTATCCCAATAGGGTCCAGCACTCAAGACAAAGTCAGCTTTTGCGATATAACAGACCGACAGGACGATTTTTACGCTAAGTTTATGCATGAATCGTAGTTTTGGTTTGCTCTTGAGCCAGAGGACTTTGGCTTGATTGAGTAGTAATCGAAGAAGGGCAAATCATACGACGAGTCAGAAGACTGGTTCTTGATTGCCGCAGAAATCGATTCACAGCATAAAATACACAAAAGAAAGGAATGAAATAGAAATGAGTAGTACAGAAGAGGTCTCCGCTGGCAGTTTTGAGACGCTGCAACTGAGGCCAGAGATAATCAGGAGTCTCACAGAAATTGGATACAAATCAATGTTCCCGATTCAAGCCGGTGCCATACCACCACTTCTCGACGGGAAGGACGTGATCGGTCAGGCGCACACTGGATCGGGTAAGACAGCCGCTTATGCGCTGCCTATACTACAGAGAGTTGACGGAAACAAGCCCTACGTTCAGGCATTGATTGTGGTTCCGACGCGCGAGCTAGCACTTCAAGTGACGGATGAGTTCAACAAGCTGTCAAGGTATTTGAATATCAGAGCGTATTCGATCTACGGAGGTCAAGCAATCACCCCTCAGATTGAAAGACTGCACAAGAAGACACCACAAGTAGTTGTTGCAACACCGGGTAGGCTGATAGACCATATGGAGCGCGGAACTATTGATCTTCAGGATGTCAGAGTTGTTGTTTTGGACGAGGCCGATAGAATGCTCGATATGGGCTTCATAGAGGATGTCGACTATATCATGCGTGAGTTACCAAATGACAGCCAAACAGCGCTTTTCTCAGCAACTATGCCTCAAGAAATAATGCGCCTTTCGAACAAATACATGAACAAGCCAGTCAATGTTTTGATCGATAGCGACGAGCTCTCCGTTGAAGAGATCGACCAGCAATACGCAATCGTCGATGAAAGAAGCAAGTTCGCAGCGCTCGTGGAGTATATCAGGAAGAATGGCATTTCTTCAGGAATAATTTTCTGTTCTACAAAGATTAGGACTCAGAAGCTATCCGAGAGACTGCAAGCAGCGGGGTTCAGAGCAGCTCCGATACATGGTGACCTCTCCCAGAACCGTAGAGAACAAGCAATGCAGAGTTTCAGGAAGGGCCACGTGGAGTTGCTAGTGGCTACCGACGTCGCAGCGCGAGGGATCGATGTTCCCGCCGTTGGCCATGTGATTAACTACGAAGTTCCGCAAGACCCGCTGACGTACTTCCACAGGATCGGCAGGACTGCAAGGGCAGGGAAATCTGGTAAGGCGATATCGCTCGTGTCAAATGGAGAGTATCCAGATTTCAGTCGCATCGTCGGAATGACAGAAATCGAGATAAAGAGAGTGACAGATATTCTCCCTCCAGACTACCACCCGCCTAAAGAGCAACCATTTCAGAGCCATGGCCGCCCGGATCATAGAAGAAGGTTTTCTGGTAGGAGAGATCGACCATCATTCAACCGTGGCAGAGGCAGAGAACAGGATAGGCGTGGTGGAGGTCAATCTCGTTCCGGAGGGGGATTCAGTTTCACTGAGAATGTCTCCTCGGGCGGTCACGGATCCAGCGGGCACTTCCAGCGCCCCCGCGGCCACTTTAGAAAATAGGCGGTTAAACGTGATCTAGTGCAAGCTTCGCCTAGATCTCGTTTCACTGCATGTTAGTTTGTTGGTTTTGCATGCCTGTTTCCGAAGTTGCTCACTCAGTGTATGTAGGTCATAGTTCAGTAAAGTCTAGACTTGATTTATCATCAACAGGAAAAACAAGTGGATAGGCCTTCGGAAATGAGTTGAACTACTGAGAAGCTAGTTCTTTCACTCCTACATCTCACCAGCGAACCGTAACTAACACAGCAGATTGCCACTGGATGAAGGCCCGCACTAATGTGCAGGGAAACATGTTGAAGCATCATTTTGAACGGTCGAAGAAAATTGTCATTGCAAAAGGAGAGTCGAACGGTGGCTAGAATTTAAATATCCCATTCGCACATTCCACTATCTGGGATTTCGTGGTATTATCGTATGGCTCTAGACGATCCAGTTGTTTGGATTCTCATAATAGCTGTCATAGTCTTCCTTTTCGGTGCCAGCAAGATACCTGCACTGGCAAGGTCGCTGGGTGAAGCTAGGAAGGAATTCGACAAGGGATGGAAAGGCGAGCAATCAGGTAATAACCAGCAACAATCGGCAGGACCTTTAGCTCCAGACGACCCATTGATTGCTGCAGCTCAAAAAGAAGGCATTGAAACCCAAGGGAAGACGAGGGAACAGATTGCCTCTGAGCTTTCTTGGAAGCTCAACAAAAAGTAGTTTCACCTCTACATTGACTTATCTTCTTCCCAGTTCCTCCAAAGCGCCTTGTTGCAGAGACCATTAGGCAGTGGACTCGCCCGTTTTTCTAAAGTAGAATCTTTGAGAATACTCCATCACCATACGCCTAGTGCTGAATATTGGAGTTAGTGTACGCATGGAGTGTTTCATTTTTCTTAACCATCGCAGTGGGAGGCCTTCGGTTCTGTCGTAAAAGTCCGGAATGATTTGGTTCTCGAGTATGTTGTAGAGTGAATCGGAGTCCATCTTGTCTTGTTCGTAAGGGTGTCCAACATCGATCCCTGATCCTATTGCCCAGCCGCTTGACTGAGAATACGCCTCATCCCACCACCCGTCTAGAACGCTGAAATTGAGACCACCGTTTGCCAGCACTTTCATGCCGCTTGTGCCCGAAGCTTCGAGTGGCCTACGTGGATTGTTCAGCCAGAGATCCACCCCTTGAACCAATTTCTTGGCTGTGGACATGTCATAATCTTCCAAGAATACGAGCTTCCCGGCTACAGAATGCCTCTTTGAGAAATTATGAATCTCCTGTATCAGACGCTTTCCGTCGTTGTCCCTCGGATGAGCCTTTCCCGCGAACACAAACTGGATGGGCCTTTCCTTATCGTTGAGTAATTTCTCGAGCCTTGAACCATCGGCAAACAGGAGCGTCGCACGCTTGTATGTAGCAAAGCGCCTTGCAAAACCAACCGTCAATGCGCGTGTGTCAAGCGCTTGCGCCTCACTCTGCGCCGGCCTACCACGGAGAAAGTCCACCAGCCTAGCTCGCTCTCTGCACCTTATTTCCCAAAGAAGGCCCTCTGGTATGTCTGTCACCTTGCGCCATGTCTCCAAATTGTGTACGTTATCCTCCCATCCCGCACCGAGGTACTGATCGTACACGTCGGCCATGGAATCTGACACCCATGAGAGAATGTGTATCCCGTTTGTCACAGAATCCATCTTTTTGATCTCTTTGAACTCACCCGAGCTCTTTTCGTCGAGATCAAAGCTCTCTTCCTGCAACACGTTGTTCCAGAGCTTCTTAGCCACCTCCTTGTGCAATTTTGACACGGCGCTTACATCACGTGACAATCGTATTGCTAGCACTGCCATATTGAACGAGTTGGAGCTTGAGCTTTCCTGCCCTAACGCAAACACGTCATTCATAGAAACATGAAAATTCCGTGGGAGAAAGCCCAGATAGTGTTCAATCTGCTCGCGTGAGAAAACGTCTATCCCGGCTGCCACAGGAGTGTGAGTCGTAAAGAGATTTGTCGATCTGACGCGATCTAATGCCTCGTGAAACGACAATCCAGGATTGTCTTCGAGCATTGATCCTATTCTTTCAAGTCCTGCAAAAGCAGAGTGACCCTCATTCATATGGAAGATCGTTGGTTTAAGTCCAAGGGCATTGAGCAGTTTCACGCCGCCCATTCCTAACACTATTTCCTGCTTTATCCTCAGTTCGCTGTCTCCGCCATAAAGCTCGGAAGTGATGTCGCAGTCTGCTGGGGAATTGCTCGTCCGTATGTTTGTGTCAAGCAGATACAAGAAGACGCGCCCAACCGAAATCCGCCATGCTCTAACTGCAACTTGCCTGTCCGCCAGGGGGACGCTTATGACCAAAGGTTCAGAGGAGTCCATGTGTAGTACTGGCTCTACCGGCAGTGAGTATGGCTCATTTTCAGGATACGATTCGACCTGCCAGCCGTCGTGATTAAGTGACTGGGAAAAATATCCGCGCCTATAGAACAGCCCTATACCAACCAGCGGAATTCCGAGATCGGAAGCCGCTTTCAAGTGGTCCCCTGAAAGTACGCCAAGCCCACCAGAGTAAGTTCGAAGACACGAAGCCAGGCCATATTCTGCGGAGAAATAAGCTACGAGGTTGTTGTTTCTCGTGCCGTAGGTCTTGACAAACCAGCTTTCTGCATTTGCTGCCATGTACTTTTTTTGCGCGGTGTAAGCGATTGAGAGATCCGTGAGGAAGTTTTCGTCCCGACTCAATTCCTCGAGCTTTGTAGTACTGAGCTCCTGAATAAGCTGGACCGGGTTGTAAGTCCTCTTCCACTGCTCGTTGCCTATTCTCTCAAACACGCGCCTGACTCTTCTGTCCCATGTCCAGTAAGTGTTACCAGCCAGAATCCGAAGAGATTCTAGGTTTTCGGGTAAGGAGATGAAATCAAGACCATTCCTAGCTTCTATCAATTACCAATACTTGCCGAGTCAAAATCGGCGTATTTTATCTTATAATACATTTTTGTCCAGTTGAAATGAGTTGTCCGCTCAATCGAATCTATTCTTGCAAGATGTCAGAAAGCTAAAAGACTTACCAGTACGATTTTTCCATGAGATTATTGCCAGGCCGGTCCAATAGAAAGAAATCGGGACGAACGAGCTCGAGTCGAGAAAATGTTCCGTTCAAGCTTATTTTCTCTGACGGCGTATCACAAGATTTGACATATTCTTCGCCGCATCCAGCTAGAGCCCATGATGAGTTTGCCCTTCTGAAGACTCTGCCCTGGTTCGAATCTGGCAAGCCGCTCAGGAACTGGATGTTACATGAAATCGATTTTTACGACGAAGTGGAAAAAATCTGGGGTAGGAAATGGGGAGCGGAAGGCATCGGCAGACTCAGAGAGGTCTTGGTATCAAGACCAACAGAAAACGAAACCCGCAATGAATATGCTAAAGAGTGGCAATACTACTATTCCACTTCGACTGGCAATGCCGACCTTTCGAAGCTCCAAGCACAATTTGATGAGTACTACAAGATTCTGAGAAACAATGGAGTAAAAGTGAACTACGTCGAACCGCCTATACCAGCAATTGGTGCATACGGATATCTCAAGAACATGGTAACGCTTGCGGGCGGCGGCCTTGTGGTTAAGGGCGGAGCGATAATTCATCGAATGGGTCTGGGATCCTGGCAGCGAGGAAGAGAAGTAATATGGTCAAAGACCTTGGCCGCTCTTCAAGTCCCGATATATCTAACTATTCATGGAAAGGGTGTCGGCGAACCCGGCGCCGGCCGCTGGCTAGACAGCAAGACGTTTGTCTTCAACGAGAGCGTCGTAGCAAATGAAGAGGGATTATCCCAAATCAGGTTCATACTGGAAGGATTAGGAATCAACATGGTTGTCACCCACAGCCCCGGCTGGGTTGACAGCATTGGTGGAGGGAACATTGGGACTAGCCATGCAGATATGTTCATGATGGTGCCTGACATTGGTACTTGCGTTCTCTACCCTGATCTCGTTAACTATGGTTTCGTTAGATACCTGAAGCAAAGGAAGATTCAGATTGTAGAAGTTCCTCAAGAGGAATACTGGGACCTTGCCGTCAACGCAGTGACGTTGGAGCCGGGCAAAGTAGTCATGAATGCTGGCTCGCCTAAAACGGTGAAGCAACTGGAGAAACTTGGTATAGACGTAATCGAAGTTGATTTTTCCGAGAGTCACAAGTTTGCAATTGCTGGGCTTCATTGTGCCACGCTTGAGCTAGTTAGAGATCAGCCCGGTCCGTTGTTAGAAGACTTCGCTCCAGCCTAGAGAAGACGACTGCCGGCGCAAATGAGCCGTCAGATAACAGCGCTGGCGATCATTCCAGCGAATAGGATGAAGAGATATGGGAGTGAAATCAAAAAGGCCTTGAAAGCGTTGTCGGTCGTAGGCTTTTGGAGCATTTTAATATCAACCCAGATGAAAGCCAGTCCCATAACTACAGCCATGGCATAGTAAATGAAGTTGAAACTGCCAAAAGCGTGTATTGCAAGTGGAAGCAAAGAAAACGGAAGCAATGGAATCGAAGAGTAGACGATCCAGTTTATCACCTGCTTTTGGTTTTTGACGACTGGAAGCATTGGATATCCGGATTTCACATAATCCTCCTTGAATTTCATCGACAACCCCCAGAAGTGTGGCGGAGTCCAAAGGAACACAAGCGCGCCGATGAATATTGACGGCCATCCAATTGAATTCGTTACTGAGGCCCAGCCAGTCAGAGCTGGGAATACTCCGGCGATTCCCCCGATCACTATGTTCCAGTGAGTGCGCGGTTTAAGATAGAGCGTGTAAACAAAGACGTATGAAAGTGCACCGCACAGAATCATCAACATCGTAATCAGATTGAAAGCTACAATGGCCAGGGCAAGCCCAATTGCTATTGTTACCACGCCAAAAACGAGCGCGTTCTTTGGGGGAATCTTGTTTGTCGCGACAGGCCTGTTCTCCGTCCTAGACATCAGTACGTCGCGATTCCTTTCCAAATAGTGGTTTAGGGCAGCTGATCCTCCCGATGCTAAGATTCCAGCAAGCGAGAGCCACACTAGCGGCAATATCTGGACATTTCTTCCTGCAGCTACTATCATGGCAGTAAGCGCCTCAAAGACCAGAAGCACCATGATGCCGGGTTTCATAAGTTGAAGGTAATCTGAGAACGTGCCTCTCAGCCTTTTTTCGCTTTGATTTAACACTAAACCGCGCAACCCACGAGCAATCTCCTTATGCTTTTCGCCTGCCAGACCACGGAGGCCAGTAGCAATGGCACTGATAAGAGTACGAACAGTGGCTGGAGTTGAGATAAGAAAAGTGATGCAGCTGTCGCTCCCGACCCAGCAATCATCGTGAATAGGAAAACGGCGGCGCAAGTTGGACAACCGGCAAACAACCCGAACACAGCCCCCGCTGAGCTTCCTAACAATCCCTTGTCACTCCTGACTGTCGACAATTGTATTCTGGATTTCTTGACAGCAGTTGACAGCAGGGCGACGTTAAGGCCTACTAGCGCAGAAATGAGCAACATGATCAATCCCGAGAATGGAATCAGTTGGAGGCCGAGATTTAGGGAAGGGAAAAACATTAGCAAAACTGGCACATAGCCAGTTGGGCCACAACACATTGTGACAAGAAACGAAGCAGTGCTGGCGCCATAGGAGTTCTGGAAATTAACGCCAGGCTGGAAAACCAGTACTCCATCAAGGAAGGCAAATAGGACAGCATAAAGTGTTGCGCTGACAAGCAAAAGTTTCCGCTCTCTGAAAAATGCCTCAGATACTATGCGACCAAGTGGCCATTTCACTTGTTTTGTATCCGAGTCAATCTCCGTTGACAGCGTCTTGGCTGTACGAAGATAAGAGAACGCTGAAAAACCAAAAGCAGCAGATCCGAACAATATTAGAAAGAGTGATGTAAAAACAAAGTAAGATGGCGCTCCGATGTGGAAGAATTCAACGCTGTTTGCGTCATAAAACAGGTTATTCGTAATCAAAAACACCAGCCCAAGGGCTAACGACCACTTTGCCACCGAGTAGTTAGGTCGTACGCCCGACTCATTTTGATCCTTGGTGATGTCTCTGATCAAAAATGCGAACACTTCCTCGCAGTTATGTTCAGGGTATCTTGCTGAGATCGAACTTCGTGTCCACCTTGATCAAACCTGTAGCTAGGTGTATCTCTGCCTCCTTGACCCCTTCCATCGACTTGATCTTCTGCGAAGCAACATTCATTGCATTCATCGATGGATAGTGTGCCACCACTATCAGGTCATGCTTGCCAGTTGCCTGGAGGATATGTTTGGTTTCCTCAAGCATTGCGAGCTGTTCAAACACCTCTTTCAGCTGGTTTGGTTCCGTCCTAATCATCATAATAGCCGCAATCGGTAGTCCAATCATGCGTGGGTTAAGAAGTGCGGTGAACTCTTTGATGACACCGTACTTTCTGAGTCTGTCTATCCGGTATCGAATCGTATTTTCGTTATATCCTATTTTTCTGGATATTTCAGAGGATGAAACTCGCGCATCGTCCTGGAGAATCGTGAGTATTTTCTTGTCCAGCTCGTCCAGAAGCAAGGGCTTTGTTTTGTTTTCCTTTGTTTCTGTGATTGTTTCAGTCAAACTGATGCGCCTTCCCTAGATCTAATCTTACTTGCATTCTTGTTTTGCCCGACCGAGGTCAGAATCTGCTGGTTATTATTACTGCTTTCCTCAAGAAGAGCAGCTACGAGCTGGGAGATTTCATAATGAACTTCCTCTTTCGGCCTTGCGCCATCAATAGCAAACCACCGTCCTTTCTCTACGAGTGCGTCGTACACGTCTGACACCCGCTGCAAAAATGCGAGATCTCCTTCGTACCTGTCCCGCACTGCCTTCCTTTGCATAGAAATTTCCGGCGAGATCTTGAGTGAGATAATGTAATCTGCTCTTGGCATTCTGCTTTCTATCTGGACAAGCCAATCAAGAGGAAGTCCATTGGCAGCGCCATAGGCATAGTTGGATTCAGAGTACCTGTTTATCACCACTACTTTTCCCTCCTCGATCCATTTTTGGAGCTTTTCCTTGTGTTCGTATCTGTTGGCGGCATAGAGCAGGTGGCGAGTTTCCAAATTGTAATCTGTCTTTCTGGAAAGGAAATCGTGTATTTCATTTCCAATTCGTGTAATATAATCCGGGAAGCTGATGTATTCCGAGTCGATATCTTTCGATCTTAAATATTCGAAAAGCAATCTCGACTGGGTATTCTTACCCGAAGCGTCTATCCCCTCGAACGAAATTAGATAGCCGCTGTTTTTATCCTTCATCTTCCGTCCGTTATCCGCGTGGGGTAGTCTCAGGCAGATAAAAAGCTTGAATATGCTGATTAACAGCTCTTGCGCTTCGCATCGGGGGAAGCAGCTTGCAAGAGCAGTCAGCTTCAGAGGCACGGTTCTTTGACCACCCTTTGATCAGACCGCACTCTTTGGAGGAAAGGCGATACCAGCGCGAAGTCGCCGAAACTTGTTCAAAGCAGAACACGCTTGTTGTCCTTCCCACCGGTCTGGGCAAGACTGCTATCGCGCTACTAGTTCTCTCAGATTTCCTTGCAAAGGATCCCTTGTCCAAAGTACTAGTTCTTGCACCCACTAGAGTGCTTGTCCACCAACACTATACTTTCATCACCAAACATCTCGCTGTGCCTTCTTCAGAGATCGGAGTCCTCACCGGGGAGGACGCCAACGAAGAGAGGGAAAACGTGTGGTCGAAGCGCGTCGTTTGTGCCACCCCACAGGTTACGGTCAGCGACATGCAGAAGCAGAGATGCAAGGTCGATGATTTCGCCCTTGTTGTATTCGACGAAGTCCACAGGGCGGTCGGAAACCATGCCTACTCCACGATAGCTTCTGTGTACAATGAATTTAGGCGGAACGGTCGGGTTGTCGGCATGACCGCTTCGCTACCATCGGACAAGGAGAAAATCGAAGAGATTATCGCCAAACTGAAAATAGAGAAACTTGAGATTCGCGACGACAAGAGCGAAGATGTCAAACCGTATGTCTACAAGACAGACATCGAATGGGTCGAGCTTGAGTTATCACCAGCCCTAAAGTCCGTCCAGAAGCTCACCAGAGATGCTCTGAACATGCGTCTAAAAATGCTCGAGGACGCTTCACTGTTGCGCAGAAGCAACTTCGGTTCTGTGACACTTAAAGATCTGCTCAAGCTTCGCCTGAAAGTGGATCAAGTCCAGAGCTCGCAGCTCAAGAATGCACTCTTTTCGAGCATACGATTGTTCCACGCACTCAACTTGGTCGAGACACAGAGCCTTTCTGCTTACAAGAAATTCATCGATAGGTTACTCGATAGAAAGAAAGGATATGGCATGTCCGAGCTTCTGAATGATCAGCTTGTCAAGGAGGCCTACGAGCAAGCTCGTGGTTTGCTCATCGCCGATACCGAGCATCCAAAAATCTCGAAAGTGCTCGAGCTTGTCGAGAGAGTCAAACAGGGAGAGCGCGCTATCATTTTTGCCAGTTATCGTGACACGGTAGATCAGATCTACTCCGAGCTTACAAAGAATGGATTCAGAGCAGGCTATCTGATTGGAAAAAGTGGCGAGGGGGGTCAAAGCCAGAAACAGCAGCTCAGATCGCTCGAACAGCTTCGCGAGGGAGTCTATGACATACTCGTCGCAACCCAGGTGGGAGAGGAGGGACTCGACGTTGCTGAGTGCAACATTGTAGTGTTCTACGACAATGTTCCCAGCGCTGTCAGGTTCGTGCAGAGGAAAGGTCGAACAGGCCGAAGAAGCGCAGGCAAGATCTGCGTTCTAGTAACCAAAGGCACACGGGACGAAGCTTACTACTGGATGAGCAAGAGAAGGGCCGGCGACGCAAAGAAGATTGCCACGTCATTGGTCGAGGGCAAGCAGAGGAAGGGCCCACTAGATCAATTCGTCGATGGGCGTGATCACGAGAATCTGCCGCTTGTTTACGCGGATACTAGAGAAATTTCCGAGCTAGTGGATATGCTTCGCGGGCGCGGAGCGCGAGTCGAAGTCAAGCAATTGGAATTTGGTGATTTCGTTGTTTCTAGCGATGTAGTCATCGAGAGAAAGACCCTGGATGACTTTGTAAAGTCCATCTTTGATGGCAGGTTGTTCAAGCAGCTTGCAAACTTGAAGGAAAAATATGCTCGACCGATACTTGTGATTCAGGGAGAGAAAAAGCACCTGAGCGGAATTGGCGAGTCAGCGTACTATGGTGCGCTTGCTAGCGTACTCGCTGATTTTGGAGTTCCGATATACTTCGCAGCAAGTGAGAAGGAGGTCGTGGAGATAATTTTCCACCTTGCAAGGAGAGAGCAGATGGACAAGAAAAAAGATACAAGAATACGAGAAGGAAAAAAGCCAGCAACTCTAGCAGAAGTTCAGAGGTACATAGTTTCTGGCATCCCCGGAGTCAGTGGAGTGCTCGCAGATAGACTCCTTTCTGAGATGGCTAGTGTGGAAAGACTCTTCTCATCGTCTGAGCTCGACTTGATGAAGGTTGAGGGTATCGGAGAAGTCATGGCAAGAAGGATCCGGGAGCTCGCAACAGCAAAGTACGTGTCTGCAACACCTTCAGAGATCAAGAAGATTGCCGCTCTGGATTCGCTAGAAAAGTTCTCTTCATCCAACGAAGACGAGGGGCTTGACATACCTCCACCAGCAGAAGATTAGTTTCACGGCTGAGTCCACAGATTCAGATTCCTGAAAGATAGGTTTGGACTATCCTGAGTAACGCCCGAATTCGTCATATTTTTTAACTCAAATTTTGATTTCTTTGTTGGGATAAAGTGAAGAAGACAGACAAGATTTGGCTGGATGGAAACCTGGTTCCCTGGGATGACGCCAAAATCCACGTAATGACTCATTCTTTGCATTACGGCAGTGCAATGTTTGAGGGTATACGATGTTACAACACCGAAAAGGGAACGATGATATTTCGCCTGGATGCTCACAACAAGAGGTTTTACAACAGTGCCAAGCTATATGGCATGTCCATTCCTTATGCACCAGACGAAATCACTAGGGCAATAAAAGACACTATACGCGGAAACAAAATCAACGAGTGTTACATCAGACCCATCGTCTTCTACGGATGGGATGAAGTGGGCGTCAGTCCTAAAGGAAATCAAGTGCATCTTGCGATTGCTGTGTGGCCATGGCTGCCCTATCTTGGAGAGGAAGGGCTTCAGAAGGGTGTTCGCTGCAAGATATCTTCATGGGCCAGGATTGATCCGAGATCTATGCCAACCATGGCAAAGGCTGCTGCAAATTATGCAAACAGCATTCTAGCGAAGATCGAGGCTCAACAACTAGGATATCATGAAGCCATACTTTTGAACGGTTTGGGAATGGTAGCGGAAGGGACCGGCGAGAATCTGTTTGTTGTGAAGGATGGTGCGCTGTACACGCCACCACACAGTTCTGGTGCACTCCCAGGGATAACTCGCGACTCAATACTCACCGTTGGAAGAGACCTCGGGTACACTGTGGAAGAAAAGGACATTAGCCGTAGCGAGCTGCTGCTATCAGACGAAGTGTTTCTGACCGGCACTGCTGCGGAGGTGACCCCAGTCAGAGAGATTGATGGAAGATCCATTGGTAATGGAGCCCGTGGCCCCATCACCGAGAGGATACAGAAGGAATTCTTCGACATAGTGCGAGGGAAAGTTCCAAAGTACTCCAAGTGGCTAGAGCCGCTTTGAATTTCTCAGATCATCAGAATGGCTAAAGAAACTGCCCTATTCACAGGCCTATTAAGGGAGAAAACCCAATCTCAAGGCGCGAATTCGGCTCCTGGCCTGCTTAAAGAGAAGAGTAATAAGGCAGACACGCGCACGTTAAAGGTGATGAGTAGAGCGCCCTTCCTCGCCTGTTTGTTAGCTGAGTTTGAGCCCCTGCCGGAGTTTGGTTCCTTCGAAGGATTGCACTGCTGTTCTCGTCGACTAGTTGAGTAGAGCAAAATGTCGGACCACATAGGTACACGGCAACTTTATCCCGTAAAGGGCGGTTATTACGTTCCAGCCGAGACTTTCCTACTCTTGCAAGATTACGACGAGAAGTACTGGCCGGAGATTGTTTCACTAGTCGCAACGTTCACTAATGGATACAGCACCAAGGTCTGCTTGGAAGAGGACGAGTGCACAAAGCTTCTTGGCAAGTTTCCAAAGAAGGAGAAAATGGAAATTCAGCTGGACGAAAGGATGCAAAAAATCCTGATCGCACTAGTTGAGAGATCGCCCAGGAGGATCTGGGAGATAGCCGAAATAGTCGAACCGCCTTTGCAGAAGGGGCGAAAGATTATCCCTAGTCCGCACCTTAGGTCTGCTATCAAGAAGATGAACGGATCTCTGATAATGAGCACAAAGAGCGAAGTTGAGATCACTGAAACCGGGGTAAAGGCAATAACAAAAGTGGTCGGTCAAGCCAGAATCTCAAAGGCAAGAAAAGATGGCGAGGCCGCAAAGGTGATGCGAGAGCAGAACCTACAGTTGCGGCGCGAACAGAATCTTTCTCAGAGTATGCTCTAAGTTCCTCTTACGATAAGCCTAATTGCTTGCGTACAGCTATAAGCCTTCGATCTGATTCCTACACCAGAAAACCAGTCCGTGTTTCCATCTTGCATCAGACAGACACAACACCAAAACGTCGCGAAGGAAGACCAAGCGGCACTCGTATCATACTGATCACTTATCCTAATGAATTCGTGAAAAGTGAGGCAGTAGGTCTGGCAGAGGCCGCGGGATACAACGTTGTGACCACCATGACGCAGAAGAGATTCACTCATCCACAGTACGGCATCGGTTCGGGCAAAGCCCTTGAAGTTAAGAACGTCGCAGAGAGCGAACGCACATCAATGATAGTGGTTGACGACAGGCTTTCTTCCTCTCAAGCTCACAACCTTGCAAAATTCACTCACCAGCAGGTGATTGATAGGGAGCGATTGATACTTGACATATTCAACTCGCGCGCGACGACCACAGAAGCAAAACTTCAGGTCAAGCTTGCGGAATTGAAATACGAAATTCCACGAGCAAGAGAGGCGGTTCGCGTTTCGCTCAAGGGAGAACAGGCAGGATTCATGGGGATGGGCGAGTATGCAGTCGATATCAAATTCAGGGCACTCAAAAGACAGATGGCTCTGATACAAAAGAAGCTTGAAGACGCTCGAAAGCGTCGCGAACTGTTCAAGGTTTCGCGGGAAAGGCTGAACATCCCATTTGTGTCTCTAGCCGGTTACACCAGCAGCGGCAAGACGACACTGTTCAATAGGCTTGTCTCTGAGCACAAGGAAGAGTCTTCCGGCCTCTTTACAACACTGACAACAACGACGAGGAGCTTTGAACCGCTCGGCGGTCGAAAAGTGCTTCTATCCGACACGGTTGGATTCATCAGCAGGCTTCCCACCTACATGATCGAAGCTTTCAAATCCACGCTGGAAGAGCTCACCTACGCTGACCTGATTCTCCTCTTGGTGGATGTGAGCGAACCACTGGAAGATGTCAACGTGAAGTACCAAAGCTGCAGGCAGGTCCTTGATCAGCTTGGGACAAACCCGGTTAAGATCCTAATCGTGATGAATAAAATCGACCTTCTTTCTAGGGAGGAGGTTGATAAGAGAGCCTCCATGTTCGGAGACATGCCAACCATCGGAATCTCGGCGAAAACAGGAGAGGGAACAAAGAAACTGCGGGTCAGGATCGTTCAGCGTCTGTTTGAGGGCGAAGAGATCTCCGAACAAGAGGAAGAATATGAAGATCGCGGCATTGTCAAGACTGTTGACACCAGCAAGACGTAATCCTGGTATTTTCGAATTGCAACATTCATAAGCAGTTGGAGAGGTTCCAAGTCCATGGCGGCACATAAGGTCCTTGAATTAATCGGTGGGATCTTACTCATCGTGCTTGGCTTGCTTTTCATAGCTTATCTTGGAACTAGCCCCACAGAGCTTGCGACAGATGTGATCTTCGTAGGAGCTGGAATGCTGGTCATAAGGCGCGCATTGCAAAGGAGATCAAGTCCAGTTGCGCAATCGCAAACCGCGCGGAAAGAAAGTCACCGATAAGATCAGCGCGTTTTGTCCAAGTCTGCGAAAATCTCAGATAACCTTGGTCTCTTTGCCTCGAGATCCGCGCCTTCGCAGCAGCACTACTGCCAGTACTAGGACAAGCACAATTATCACGACTGAAAAAATCAGGTCGAGAGCTCTGAAGGGAGTCTGTCTTTGGGTCGTGATTGTCTCAGTTCCTGATTGCTGAGGTAGCAAGGTCGTGTGACTCGTCAATACTACCTGCCTATTCGAACCAAAATTGTCTTGGAATGATATGGAAACTGTCACATTGGTAGATTCGGCTCCGCTACTCGGAAGTTGGACTGGGACAACTATGCTGAAAGGCAGCGGAGTGTTCACATCTATTTCGCCCAGATACGACTGTGGACCCGCCCCAGAATTTGCCTGTCCCCCCACCTGAGCATAATACGCTGGAGTCGTCCCCTCATTCAGTATGGTTCCGCTGACAACGAGGGTCTGGTTTGTCTGGACTACTTGCTGTCCCGTGATTACAAGATCTATCTGCCCAGCAAGTCTGAAGCCAACCGAGAAAGTCTGGGTGCGCTGGTTGCCTTGCCTGTCTGAGATCGTGACTGCTAGCGATCCAGAATAAATGCCTGGAGTGGAGCTCGGCGACGAAGTCAATGTAGCCTCGTATAAGACTGAGCCACCCGGCGTGATGATTGTTCCAGGCAAGGAATACGTCGAATTCGCCGCTATCACAAGAGGGGTGAGCGTAGTGAGGGAAAAGCTTGGCGAGTACACTGAAGAGTTACCTGCATTCTTGATAATGAACGAAACCACAGAGTCCTGTCCAGCCGTCAGATTCGTGTTGACTGGCACCACGTTCAAGCTGATGTTTGTGAGCGGGCTGTTTGTAGTGTAGAAACCCAGCGACTGAGAAGTCGAGCCGCTCATCCCATTCTGGTTGACGATGTAGCTGGAAGTCAGAGTGATCGAGACAGGTGAATTTGATGCTGATGGAGCCACGTAGATCCCAATCACCGAGTTCACAGAGGCGTTTGCATTCAGCGAGGCAAGATATGGAAAAGTTCCCAAAATAGTAACTGACGGAGATCCGGATGTGATCGATGTCACAACTTGCGAGAGGCTTTGCGCGCCAGTATTTGTTAGCGTGATAGTCACATTATTCGACGTTCCCGGAACAAGTGTCTGCTGGTTTGAGCTGAACTGCAGTTTGGCAACTCCGGCTGCCGAAGCATAGAGGAAGAGAGACTGCGACACTGTTCCGCTGTTTCCGTACGGATCCTTGTACGTTGCTGTGAGAGAAACTGGAACCACTGCACCTGCTGCAGCGAGTGGCACGTAAATCTGTAAAGGGTAGGTGCTCTGCGCTCCCGGACCGATGCTCTGGATCTGCGGCACCGAGTTGAGGATCCCTGCCACCTGAGAAGTCGCAGTTATCGAAATAGTCGAGGCAGCTCCGCTTCCGGTATTCTGAATGATTAATGGAACAAGATTTACCTGTCCTGGAGCAAGAGATTGGGATGCGGCACTGAAGTAAATCTGAGGTCTTCCTTCTACGTAAACGGTAATGCTTGAACTCTGGTTTAGGGTGTACGAGTAACCACTCGCAGTCCAAGAGAGATTCAACGGCAAGGCGTAAGCGCCCAGCGCGAGATTCGAGGCGAGATACACCTGAAACGTCATTTGCACAATCATACCAGTTGACGTGATTCCAGTTACTGAAGAAAATGCAGAGCCAGATCCATTGTATGTAGAAAATCCATTCGAAAGCTCGAGTAGTCCCTGTATGTTAGTCGCTGAATTAGGGAAAACGTACTGAAGAGTTACTGTGAGCGGAAGATTGCTATCTCCAGGTGCCGCACCAGTCGGGCTGTTAGGCGTCCCCCACGAAACATTGATTATTTTGAAACCCGTAGTTGGCGAGCTGGCAAAAGTAGGAATAAACTCAAATGATCCTACGGCGAATAGTAATATGATCGCAAATACGAGTATCTTAGATTTCAAATTGTCTTACCTTTCTCTGATACATCGCGTTCCAGCAAATCCAGTTGAAACGATTTGGCAAGTTTCTATTTCAATCAAGACTTGGAAACATATGTTGATGTCCGATATATCTGTCGGTTCTGGTAATTATAATAGCCTTTTCCCATGAACTGCAAGCTTTTCTAACATACGAATGACCAATCGAATGCTCAATCCGCGGTAAGAAATCACATTTCCAAACTAGCACCAGCGAAGAGGCCAACTAAGAAAAGAGCCCAGCATGGAGTCCTAACTGGTGCATTAGAACAGGTACTGCTACAGTCGGAAGTAGCTCGAAACAAATGCTCTGAACAAGTCTTGCTTGAACCATTCTCAACGATGATAATCGTAATGACTGTTTTTATTGCCAGTAGCACAACGAACAATGACTGACATTTGTTCGTGCTACTGGCCCTTCGTTCTGAGGCTGCAAATTGCGAGTGATCATGAGTTTGAAGATCAAGGATGCCTTTCCTGAGATCGTAAGCCGGAAATTGCCTAGGTTGCAACCAAGTGCTACCACTCGTGACTCAATTTCGTTGTTGAAATCTAGCAAACTGAACGCTGTGTGCATCGAGCCGCAGGCTGAACATACGAGAGAAGAAAGCCGCAGAAGACCTCTTGCAGTGTCCAAGTATTCGATACTGACGACTCTATCGAATACGCAACCGTCGCACTTTGAACAGTTCATGGATTCCTCCTGCACTGAGAGCGCACTCTTGATCGGATCGGCATCTGAAAACGACGACATTGTCTCATTACTTCACGTGTTCGAGAGCTCTACTCTGGGTTACTCTGCGATCGAAAACTCTTTGCACAAGATGATGAGTATGATATCGATCCTAGATGTACTGGAGCTGTACGAAAAGAGGATATTCACATCAGATCTTTTCGTTGCCGATGTGGCAACGACTCCGATATTTGGTCTTCCACCAGAGACTTCATTGAGAAAGGCTCTCAATGCTATGGTGACAAGGAAGTTCAGGCGAATCCTGATAGAAGGAACGAAGAAGATAGTATCGGACTCAGATTTTATGGACTTTTTGTTCGAAGTGGAACCCAAAGCAAAGTTTTTGTCAAGCAGATTGCTAGACAGCAACCTGGCCGATCTTCATGGAAGAGAGCCGCCAGCGATTCGGCCGACGGAGCCGATTGCTACTGCTGCCAAGATTGCTTCCACAGCGCATCAAAACTGTCTTTTGACTGACTCATCAATCATAACTCCCTGGGACATCGTGTTGAAGCCATGGCGGCTCGGCCGCTTGCACATTGCGGATTGAAACACTCTGTTTGATTAGGCATTAGAGCACCATCACGATTCTTCAGGAATAATTCATATCGAATCGACAACCGACATTAACTACACGCTCGCCGATTTCTTTCAGATATGGAATGTGACCTATGGCACGGTTTCTTTCAATGGCACAAACCACCCAGTAGTATTCAACTCCACAGACATACTTGGCTACAAGGCTGATGCAACACACAAAGTAGTGCTATTAGTGGATGGAACGCCAAGCCAGCAATATGGATCACTTATGCTGAACTACTACGACTATTGCAGTGCCGCGAACTCTGCCTCAACTTCCTCGCCGTGCTACGCCACAGCAAGGGGCGACCCGTACTTCAACGGTCAACCTTACCCATACGGTACGGGACACACCATCGTCATAGAGTATGTTTCTACGAGCGGCTAAGTCACGATTCGTAACGAACTATCAGGTTTCGTCATGCTTACCTCGAAATGGGCGATCTGAAGGCGCCCTCCGAGGCTCGATCTTGGTCTGCAGGATTGATGCAATAATTGCCGTGACGAGCACCGACACACCAATCAATGAAAAGAAAGACTGATCGACGAGACCCAGCGTGAGGCCCAGTTGCCCAATCACGAGCGAGAACTCGCCCCTCGGGATTAACCAAGTGCCAATTGCTCGTGGACTGAAGATCTCATCTGGAGCATTGTTCATCATATTCTTGTACTCTGGACTTTTCTTCGGTTGACCGGCTTTGAGAATGCTTCCTATCACAAAGCCTCCGGAGAACTTGCCGGCGATGAGGAGTATGAATACTGCGATGATTGGTAGCCCTACCGCGAATGCAGGGAACGGGTTGATCAGACTGCCTATTGATACGAAGAACAGGACAAGGAAGAGGTCCTTGATCGGGGTTATTCTTT
>JAKAPU010000030.1:18415-19904 GCA_021806865.1 archaeon | reverse complement strand
TAGATTGATGTATTATCATCCACGAGATGAAAGAGTGTGGACTGGTGACATTTTCGCAACTGGAATAAAGAACGAATATGTTATTGTTATGACGCCTGCTTGTGACTTTGCACAGAACAAAGTTCAGCGAGTAATGATATGTTATGGAAATTGTGTTAATAACGAACTAATCGAGACTCTGGAATTTCCGTTGTACAAGAAAGATCCAATGTTGGTAGAGATCACGAATAATCCAACACTTGATGCAGTCAAGAAAAAGAAGATGCTTCTTAGCACTGCGAAGCGAAGATATATCGACGGCAAGAACAAGCCTGCAAGATTCTATTTGCTTCATCATTTTGTAGCCGACAGCGAACAAAAGCCTGTAACACTATGTTTCGATTTTCAAGAAATGAGTTCCCTAGCTCCAATTGACTTGAATCACGGAGAACTTGCAAAGGATTGGAAGCGAATATCTAGATTAGACTCTCCTTACATGGAGATAATGCTTCAGAATTTCGGAGCCTATTTGTCACGAATTGGAGCTCCAAGTATTAATAGTCCGATTGAAGACAACGAACAAGAACTCTAATTTTTAGTTGTTTCTATACTGCATGTAACAACCAGATTACAGGCTGTATTGTTTTAAGTACTGTACTAAATGCAAGATTCATCAGTCAAAACTGGATTTTGGAAATCGGCCAATTTTGATCCGAACCTGACTGATATAACTATATAAGAAAAGTAGTGTGGAGGTGAGAGCAAGAAACGACAAGGATGAAGAAAATGGAGAATTGCAGTGATAGTTCAAGGCACTAGGACTCATCTACGCTTCTTCAATCCTGTACTGAATGATGATCTTCGCTTTACCAGAAACAGTCGCGCCAACTGAGCAGTACTTCTCCTCGCTCAACCTTATCGCCCTCTCAACCCGCGAAGGATCAAGATCCTTTCCGCGTACATTGTACAGCAAATGGATCTCCTTGTAGTACTTTGGATACTCCTCGTTTTGAACACCGCGCGCAGAGACAGACAGCCCGGTGAGTTTCTGCCTAGATTTTGCAAGTATGTCAACCACGTCCATCGACGTGCAGGCGGCCACGGCGATCAGCATGAGTTTTGCAGGCGTGGGCCCGCTGTTGTCCCCTCCGTTCTCAGGTATGGTGTCAAGCACAAGAGCGTGGTTCTTGTCGTCCTTTGCCACAAACTGCATCCTGCGTACCCAGTCGACCGTGACTGGAAATTGTGCTCTTGGCTGCTCTGAGACCTTCTCGATTGAAGCTTCCATGATATCAAGTGAAGCATTGAAACAAAAAAGCCTTGCCACAAATGATCGGAAGACGATAGGGAGCAGCCAGATATTGGATATCTTACAGCTTCAGCTCGTTTTTGTGAGGCAACCTATCTTACGCAGTTTTTGCATCAACACAGGAGTTATCGGAATAAACCAGTTTAGAATATGAAATTGTCTTACCAGATTGTTTTGAATTCTTGCCTAAGACTCGGAAGA
>JAKAPU010000030.1:17981-18405 GCA_021806865.1 archaeon | reverse complement strand
TAATTCTATCATGTAGCTCGGGCACTTCAGATTCTATGAAGCGGTTCCACGCTCTCGGCGAGATCTGAACCGGCTTTAAGTAAGAGGAGGACTCCATTTCGTCCAAGAGCTCCCTGATTATCACTTTGGCATCCGAGACCTTTGCTTTGTTCAACCTGCCTTTGAGAGCAATGTAGATGAATTCGCCAATAACAATCTCAGGAACAAGAATCTCCGCTTTACCTACTTCAGCTTCTCTGAAAACAAGATCCGCTTTCGAAGGAAGGCTATCTTCAAAGTAGCGAGCGAGAGCAACCGTATCTGTTCAAGTCTGGTACGGGCCTTCCCTTGGTCAAATTCTCCACTGCTTTCGGATTTCTTGAACGTCCTTTTCGAATCCTTTGAGATCTATTTTTCCCTTGAGTTTGCCTCTAAGGGTTGAAGA
>JAKAPU010000030.1:0-17971 GCA_021806865.1 archaeon | reverse complement strand
TCTTCGCCCTCGTGCATGTGGTACTTTTCTCGCATCTCCTTCGGAATGGTAATTTGACCCTTTGGTCCTATTACGCTCTTGCTGACCAATTTAGCCACTCTCTTTACGTTATCTCGAATGTAAACACTTTGCCAAGTGCAAGATTTCCCTACAAATAGTATGGCAGGATCAAGTCTGGAACCTCTCACGAAGACGCGGAGTGCGCATTCCCACGAACACCGCCATGACAGGTGCAATGAATATTGTTCTGCGCTAGTCACCAATGAAGCAACGCTGCCGAAGGTAGAAGGGCGTTGAGAAGCGCGTTAGGCCCGTACTGGTACGGGAGTTCATTACCTCGGAGAAAAGTACCAGAGAGATTTCATGCTCCAATACTTCAAAACATATTACGAGCTTCTGCGCAAATAGAATGCCAGGCACACGCAGGTTGACATAGCTGTTGACAGTGCAGGCAATTCTCACATCGGACAATCACCTGGATCCGACGGCAATCAACTTTGGGACTGCGAGGATAGAGAGAAAGAAGGATCACACCAAGGCGTTCGAAGAGGTTGTCCAGTACGCAAGGAAAAACAAGCCGGACCTCTTTCTTATCTCTGGAGATCTATTCGACCAGATAAGGCCAGGAAACTGGATCAGAGCACTTTTGATGGAGAATCTGAGAGCTCTTCATGACAGTGGAATCAAGACTTTCATGGTCAGCGGAGATCACGACACGCCCAAATCCATCGAGGAAGGAGTTTCTCCGCTGTCGCTTTACGACAGTGCTGGCTATGCTGTCTACTTCGAGAACCCAGCCCGCCCGCTACCAATCACGGTCAACATCGAGGGAAAGCAGGTAAACATCTTTGGTGTCGGGCTAAACCCGTTCTGGTCTCCAATGGAAGATCCCCTGCTGAAGGCTCCCATAAAGACGCTGGACGGAATCAACATACTGCTGACTCACTACCCCATCGAAGGTTTCAGCGGATACACGGGAGAGCAAGCATCAATCAGGCTCAAGTCGATACCCCAGTCGTTTTCTCTGGTTGCCTCTGGACACTTTCACAACTTTCAGAAAAAGAAGGTGGGGCGCACGACCATTGTCTATCCAGGTAGCACCGAGCGCGCGTCCTTCGCCGAGGAAAAGGAGGAAAAGGGGTTTGTCTGGGCCGAAATAAAGGACGACGGAGAAATTTCTACAGAGTTTGTAAGGACGCACGCACGTCCTTTCAGCACACTGGATGTGCAGTTCCCCGAGGAGGGAGACACAAATTCCCTGCTTGAAGAGCAGATCGGCCGCGTGTCCGACAAGGAACTTGTTCTCCGAGTCAGACTCGGAGGAAGGATAACCGTAGACAGATTGGCAACGTACCGCAGACCGCAGATACTCTCGTTTGCGCAAGGCAAATTCTTTCACTGCTCAATCGAGGAGGACTTTGCCATCGAAGAGCGAGAGCCGATTGCGGCACTGGCAAGGACAACGCCTCTCACCGAGCTACGTCGATTCGTCGATAGCCTCGTCTCCTCGACCCAGGATGAAGCGGAGAGGCAAATTCTGCGAGAAGCTCTGCAGCTAAGCGAATCCAGGCTTAGAGAGGCCGGTGCCTGGTAAATGAAGCTCCTGAGCCTTTTTGCGAACAATTTCAAGAAACTGAACTTCGAAGTTCCACTCGCGTTCAGGGAGGGACTCACCCTCATCTGCGGACTAAACGAATCGGGCAAGTCTTCTATACTCGATGCGATTCTCTTCGCGCTGTTTGCACGCGTAACCAGACCTCCAGGCAGGATACGAACCGAGGACATTATCGCCTACAACGCAAGCGAAGCAATAGTCCAGCTGGATGTGGAAGTCGAGGGCCATAGGTATCGCGTCACGAGGCAGATTTACAGAACAAGGCCGAGCAAAGCTAGGCTCGAGGAGGTTCTCCCTGGCAACAATTTGAACCCGATCGCAGTCGAGGTGACGAAAGTCACCGAAGAAATAGAGAACATACTCGGCGGCATCACCTTTGACGAAATTGTAAGCAGCAACGTCGTTGCCCAGAAAGACCTGAACCGACTGGTCCAGTTGAGAAGCGACGCGCGCAAGAAGGTGATCAACGTCTTCCTGAACCTGGACAGTTTCAACGTCGTGCTCCAAGACTTGAACGAAGAAAGGAAAGAACTTGAAGGAACAGGAATTGCAAGGCCTGGTCTTGTGAACATGGAGAAGCAGAAACTCGAGATTCTAAGAGAAGAACTCAACGAATCGAATAGAAGGAGACTTGAGATAAGTCAGCTTGAAAATGAAAACAAGAGAAAAGAGGAGACTCTTGTAGAACTTCGTAAGGACTACGACAGACTGAAGAGTCTTCAGGAACAGCTGACGAAATACGATGAAGCACTTCAAAGGAAAAAAGATCTCGAGACAAAACTGGATTTTGGCAGCAAAGAGCTGAAAACCTATGAAGATCAGATCTCGCATCTCGATGCTCAGATTAATGCTCGATCCAAGGATCTCGAAAATTATTCCGAATTAAGCAAGGTTGAGGACGCCTTAAACCAGATAAAGGGAAAAATCGAATCCATCAGGCAAAGGGAGGCGGAGATTAGGGATGCGCAACAACGCCAGAAGGATCTCTCGGCAGAAGTCTCACAGCTGAAAAGCGAGCTACGAGATTTTGACTACGAGGAACTTCAGAAACTGAGGCGGTCAAAGAACAGAGTCAGACCGTTTGCTGTTGGAACCTCTGTTGCATTTGGTCTGGCCTTCCTCCTCTCAATAACTAACCTTCTCCTGCCCGCTGTAGCTCTTGTAGTCTTGGGCGTCGTGTTTCTCGTGATTGTGATTCGTGAATCTGGGAGAGCAACCAAACTGGCAACAATGGAACGACTTGCAGCTAGGGCAGAGTTGCTCGAAAGCAAAAACAAAGACCTGCAATCCACCAGTGCTTCGCTAGATCTCGCAACGTCGCAAAAGGCCTCGATTGAAAATGATGTTTTGGCCGCATGCGTGGAAATCAGCCGCTACAGTTCGTTATTTGCAGCAGAGAAACAGCGAGGAGCCGTGGCAGTTGCCGAGGCGATGATTGCGAAGGTGCAGAGTGAGCGAAGAGAAGCCGACGTATTGAACCAAAGTGTTCAGACCTTGAAGACTCAATTGGAGGAGACGAAAGAGAGGTTTGATCTTCCCTCGCATACGCAGAGGTTGAGCGAGCTAAGCGACCAACTCGCAAAAGTCGTGTTGCCTCCTCTACCACCGTCAATAGAATTCTCGGACGAATTGCTCAAAGACACGATTCAGCAAAAGGAGGGCGCGGCCCAGAAGATCAGCGGAGCTACGACGGAGATTGATTCCAACGAAAGAAGGATCGACGAACACAGAAAGTATCTAGAAGATCATGCAAACATCGACTCAAAAGTTGAGGATCAAGAGAAGAAGGTTCACGAACTCGAACACAGGTTGAGAGTCGTAAAGAGCGCCATCGAAGCTACGGAGAAGACAAGCGAATCTCTCAGCAATCGCGTAAAGCCAGGAGTAGAGAGATACATGGCTCACGTTCTTCCGGCGATTACCTCGGGGAGGTACAGAGCTGTGCGTCTAGATCAGGATTACAATCTGGAGGTCTGGGATCCCGAGGCGGGAGAATTCGTGGCAAAGGAGGTATTTTCGGGCGGCACGGAGGATCAGATGCTGCTTGCGATGAGGCTCTCCTTCGCGCAGGCACTACTGCCGGAGGTCTACGGCCGAAAACCAGAGTTTCTTTTCCTAGACGAGCCTCTAGGCAGTTCGGATGAGGTCAGAAGAACTGGCATACTCGAATTTCTAAAGACAGGATTGAGAGAGAGCTTCAAGCAGATATTTCTGATAAGCCACGTGAGCGGACTGGAGCAGGAAATACCAAACATAATCAAGCTGGAAGACGGGAAAGTGGTGAGTGTTACTCCCTGATCAAGGAGAGCAGTGTCCTAACAAAGATGCGGAGAGCACGTTCCTGCGAGCACATGTCGTACTGCAGACGGTTAACTATTGAGAGATTCTGTACTTCTTAGGATAGTCCTTTGCATTCAAGACAGACACGTAGGGAAGATCGAGATCACCAATAGTACCCAGTTTCTCATAAAGTAGTATTACCTTGTCCGTAGCAAGGGTATGATCCACATGTTCACGAAACTTGATAATTTCGGTCATGTGAAAGAATTGTTCGTCCTTGTACGTCACATAACCACCCAGAATATCTCCGTTGCTCAAATAGACGAGAATCTTCTTTGTCAAATTGACTTGAATGTATTCAAAGGGATGCGGCCTATTCGGGTACAATGGTGGACTGATTCTCATACCACTTTACTAACCCTTGAGATTCTTCTCGATCTTCTGTTCCTATTCTTCTTGGGTAATGCATCTTCTTCCTAAAGAAGCTTGCCAAGCTCATGGTCATAGTATCCACTGGTGGGGTCCCACCACCTTTGGATGATCTATTGCTTTCTTTTTTCGCTCGCAGTTTTCAGAGTCTTTTTCCAATCAAACCAATCAGTCACTGGTGGCTCAATGTCATCCTGCCATAACAGGGCGTTCAGCTCTCCCCTGTGCTGAAGCTCTTCCTCTACCATGTGCCAGAGCATCTCCCTGGTGTTTACTGTTACCACTCTCTTACCGTTGCCAGGATGGAACTGGAATGATTTGTTCAGATCTTCTGGTTTCAACTTTTTCATGAAACTGTCAACGTACTCATTGACTTCCTCGCCGAACTTTTTCAGCTCAGCTACCGAGAGCCCCTTGGGCGACGGCAGATCCTCACCAGTTTCGCAGGCATGCAGCCAGGATTTGCAAACGTCGAGAATGTGCGTCTGAATGTCTAGTAATGAAGGATAAGAAGCTCCTCTGTCCTTAGTTAGTGTTTGCCTTGGAAGCTTGGCAATAAGACTGACGTACTTTTTCCTGACAAACGTGTTATACGCAAAGAACTCTCGCAAAGCGGCAAGCTCTCCAGCTAGTTCGGCAGCGCTTTTTTGTTTCATGGTCAAGACTCCCCAGGCCGTAGAGGGCAATTTATGAGAATCTGCTTGAGACATCAATCTGAAAAGAGTTGTTTACAGTCCTATATCGAATAAATACAATATGATGGGAAGCTCCTAAATCCAACTTCTGCAACGGTAAAAGTGGCGTCCAAACTTGGAAGCGGGTTCTAAGGGTTTCGTAACCGGTCGTGCAAACTTCGTTGACGACCTCCACCTCGAAAACATGCTGCACCTTAAGGTTCTGAGGAGCCCGTACGCTCGGGCAAGAATTCTCAAGATCGAGGGCAACGGAATAACGGGTAAAGAGTTCAAGACAAACCTCGCTTCCGTCGGAGAAGGATCCTGGGGAGGAGATCGAGTCTCCGTTCCCTATCCTGCTCTTGCCACAGATTACGTGAGCTACGTCGGACAGCCGGTCGCTGCGGTGCTCGCCGAAGATCAGTACAAGGCCGAAGACATGCTCGATGCGATCAGAGTTGACTACAACGCCCTAAAGCCACTCGTGGACGCAAGGGAGGCCATGAAGTTTGAACCGATCCATCCGGGCACGAAATCAAACATCGTGACAAAGGTGGCGTTAGGACAGGACTTTCAAAGCAACGCGCCGGTGGTGCTAGAAGACACGCTCTCCAACGAGAGGATAGCCGCAAATCCAATGGAGCCACGCGCACTCGTCGTATATTACGACGGATCAAAGCTCACAGTCTGGGCCTCCACGCAATCTGTCCACACTTGGAAAGAAGGTATACTCGGATCAACAAAGCTCCCTCGCGAATCCGTCAGGGTCGTACAGATGGACACAGGCGGCGCGTTTGGAACAAAGAGCGGTTTCTATCCGGAGTACGCCATAGCTTGCTACGCCTCGATGAAGACAAAGAGGCCGGTCAAGTGGACAGAAACAAGATCCGAACACCTGCTTGCAACTTCTCAAGGAAGAGGTGCATCAGGCAAGATCAAGATTTACGCCGACAGGCAGGGAAAAGTCAGTGGTCTGAAAGCTGACATTCTCGTGGACAACGGCGCGTTCGCAGCAGGCTTCGGAGGATCTGCTGCAGGATGGATAGCTCGCCAGCTTACTGGGCCTTACGCGATAGAGAAGGTCTACGTAACAGGCGCATCCGTCTTCACAAACAAAGTACCGTTAGGGCCGTACAGGGGTGCAGGCAGACCCGAGGCCGCTTTCTTTTACGAAAGGATGATGGACATGCTTTCCGATGAACTAAAGCTAGACCCTGTGAAAGTTAGGCTGAGGAACGCAAGTGCAAAGCCCTTTGTCTCACCACTTGGATTGAAGATAGATCCGTTTGAGCCGTTCCTAAGATCAGCAGCCGAAAATCTAGGATATTTCAGGCGCAGGTCAGAAGCAAACATTGGCTTCTCAACTTTCATCCTTGTCTCGGCGACCATGCCCGGAGAATCGGCTAGGATACACATCAGTCAAGGTAAGGTGAAGGTCTGGATTGGAGGGAGCCAGAGCGGGCAGGATCACGAAAAGATCGCCCAGAAAATAGTGAGCGAAGAGTTGGGGATCTCTCCCGACGTGATAAAGATGGAGCCGGGAGACACCGACCAGCTTGATCAGGGAATAGGCACGTGGGGGAGCAGGACCGCCATAGTAGGCGCGGCAGCACTCGTCGAAGCTGCAGGAAAGATAAGAAAGAAGGCTAACGAGGAGCTAGGCAGCTACACTCCAGAAGACTTGCTGAAGCACGAGTTTGACGTCACGGCGTTCCATCAGGAGAACGAGGCAGTAATCTCCTTTGGAGCAAACCTGGCAAAGGTTTCGGTGGACAAAGAGTCTGGCAGGGCAATGGTGGAGGAATGCGTTGCCTACTACGACGCGGGTCGAATCCTGAACAAGTACATGGCCGAAAGCCAGTCGATGGGTGGGATCGCGCAGGGAATAGGTCAGGTTCTGTACGAGGAGGCACCGTACAACAAAGAATCTGGACAATTACTTGCCGGCACTCTCGAGGATGTAGGAGTTCCAAGCTCTTCACTGGTTCCCAACATTACGATCAAGCTTGCAATCCATCCCTCAAAGCAGGGCGAGACAATCAAGGGGATCGGTGAGGCGTCGACCACGGGAACCCCGACCGCGGTAATCAGAGCGTTGGAGAAAAGCATCGGGAAGCGGCTGAGCAAGACCCCCCTCCACCCGGAAGAGATTCACGCGCTCCTCAAGGGTTGAATTTACGAGTTTCGTTTAGAACACTATGACACCCTAAGATACGACCATTGCTTTAGCAAAAGTACAGAGCCTCGATCTACCATGCTTAATTAGTATCGAGTAAAAACTTATGACGTTTCACTTTGAGACTCTCTCTCCAAAAAAGTATGGTCAATCATGAGGAGCAATACTGAAACTCCTCTAGTGCACCGTTGATCGGAAAGCATTCAACACACTGCTAGACTGCCCTAGTTAAGACGACTGGATTGCTTGCCAGAAAGTCTCGCTTGTTGAACTTGTTTAAATCTGCGACATCGGAAGTGTAAGTAAAAATTGCCAGTAGCTCCAAACACTGTGCTGCTCCTGATTGCGGCCGTGATCTTCCTTGGCTTTTTCGGAGACCTACTGTTCAAAAAGAGAGCCGTGCCGGAGACAGTCTCTCTCATATTTCTGGGACTGCTCGTCAAGGCACTTGGACTGATTCCGCAGGGTGCACTAAACTTTCTCGTACCGATCTTCAGCCAGCTCACGCTCGCGATGATCATGTTCAGCCTGGGTATGAATCTCGACCTCAGGCACGTGTTCGGAGAAGGAGCGGGCACCGTTGCCCGATCAGCTCTATACATGTTCCTGAGCATCTTTTCGGTTTACATCTTGTTTCATGTTGTGCTAGGCGAAGGCATTTACGAGTCCCTCCTTCTCGGCTCGATAGTCGGAGGAGAAACAACTTCCGCTGTGGTTCCTTACGTCACTAGACGACTTTCAAAGGAGAAAGGAGAGCTTGTGACAAACCTCACGCTGGAATCAGCTTTCAACTCCATAGTGTTGATCATACTTTTCTTTGTCTTCTTAAACAACTATCTCTCCTCCATCCCGCTGAACTACGGCGGAATCTCTGTCATACTGACGACATTCTTTTCCCAGCTCTCGGTCGGAGTCGTTGCGGGGGTGCTTGCTGGCACACTCTGGATCAGATTTGCAAAATTGATGCAGCTCGCCGATTACCTGTACATCGCCACTATAGGGTACGTCCTGGCAATCTACGCACTGGTGAATGAAGTGGGAGGAAGCGGCATACTTGCCGCACTAGTCCTTGGTGCAGTGTTTTTGAATTTCGGCAAGTTCGCGGAAGGCTACGAGCTTCCATCGGGAATCGGCGGATACATAAGCACCTTTCAAGAAGAAATTTCATTTTTCCTCAGGACGTTCTTCTTCGTATTCCTTGGCCTTGAGCTGTCCATTGCTTCGTTTGTCAATATTCAGACATGGATCCTTTCCGGAGCAGTAACTCTGATTCTAGTCGGTTCGCGCTTCCTTTCAACTTACGTTGTGAACTACAAGAAGGATCCAACGAGCAAGAAAATAATCTTCTTCATGATCGCCCAGGGCCTAACGCCAGCCGTTCTTTCGACAACTCTTCTGACGTACAGCGTACCAGGATCGGCTCAGATAGTACTGATAGCAACACTGGTCATCGTGCTGACCAACTTGATTACAGCTACAAGCTCGTACTTCATGGCAAAGGAAAAGGAGGAATGAGAATCCATCGGCGTGCGACGCATTGCAACGAAACTTCGATTGCGTTCCGACACGCCATTAGGCTTCCAATAGGTTCAACGGCTCTTCTCAGCGATGTTTGGATCCAAATTAGAACATTCTCACCTATGAGAACCGTACCTCCAGCTTAAGTGTGTGACTTACGATGAACTAGTCACATGAGTTCCAACTTTTCGCTGACGCTATGGAGATCTCTACCATCTCCTAAAGGTCTGACATTTTGCAAAAATAGCCCCTAAACTACTTTCCAAAGAGATGCTGGATCTTGACAAGGCTCGAAGCAAAGGGACCCTTTGACCTGCCTCTTACCTTGCAAGCCGCTTCGAGCTTCACCCGAACAACAGCACCATCCAGTTCAATACTGCGAATCCCAGTGAGGCTGGATCACAAACCTGCGATAGTCGTAGTACGCCAAAGGAAGAAGCATCCCCCGATCTTCGATGTTTCAGCCTCGCCCATCCTCACCAAGGAGGCAGTCCAGATTGCGTCATACGTCTTGAACGTTGATTTCGACATTCGTCCATTTTACAGGATGGCGAATGCCAACAAAAAATTGCGCCCGATTGTAAAAGCACTGTGGGGACTGAGGCCTCTGCGTCCCGCCTCACTGTTTGAGATGCTAGTCACGGCGATAACCGAACAGCAAATCAACCTAAGACTTGCCTACCTGATGCGTGAAAAGATTACAGCGAGGTTCGGAGACGTGGTCGAAGGGACGCAAGTCTTCCCAGATGAACACAAGTTGTCAAAGGTCTCCTTGAGCAGCCTAGTAAAGTGCGGGCTGTCTCACAGGAAAGCAGAGTATGTTCGCGACCTCTCAAAGATGGTTGCGGAAAGGAAGTTAGATCTGGAAAAATTGAAGCAGATGCCAGACAATGAAGTCTACTCCACATTGACCCAGATCAGAGGGATAGGTCCGTGGACTGCCGAGTACGTGCTGGTGCGCGGGCTGGGACGGCCCGATAGAGTTCCGGCCGAGGACCTTGGAATACGAGATGTCGTGGGAAAATACCTGGCAGGCGGGGAGAGGGTGGAGGCGTCCAAAGTGCAGGAGCTTCTCAAGCCATTCGCTCCTTTCAGGGGGCTGACCGCCTATTATCTCTTGGTACACAAGAGGATTTCTCAATTGTCAACTTCTTCCTGAAGCAGGTTTGATCTTACTTCTTGTATTCTCAACTATGAGAATCGTACCTTCGGTTTAAGAGTCTGATAGACGATGTAGTAGTCACGTGAGTTGCGACTTTGACCAGCACGGGTCTTAGAAACAAAGTAGAACCCACAACCTCAGCTTCTCAATATCTTCTCCGCTTCGTCGCGATAACGATCGTCATCATCTTGTCCAGCGGCGCCTTTCTAGCACTGCGCTACGACTTTGTCTCCTTGCTTGTAGCAAACATGGTTGTTGCATGTATGGCAATATTCCTGTTCTCAGTGATTGGTCAAACCCTTGACAAAAAGTTGATCTTGCTGACTTTCCGGTGTTACAAGTTCCTGTTGAAGCACGGTTTGCTAGAAGAGCAGTACTCAGACTAGCTAAACCGCACTTTCTTAGAGTAAGATACGTGCGATTAGTTTCATGTAGTAATTTGCTTTGTCTATTCTGCAGGGTTCCACAAAGCCAGAATCAAAGGAATCCTGACCAGCGCTTGAATGCATATACATGTGCATGCACATATTACATTGTAATGACAAAAGTGATTTCGCTCTCAGAGAAGGCATACAGCACTCTAAAGAAGCGCAAGAGGCCAAACGAGTCATTTTCCGACGTGATTATAAGACTGGCAAGTCAGGAGCACAAAAAGTCAATCCTCGAATTTGCAGGCACTTGGAAGGGCAGCGACATCGATGAGATTTTCTCCAAAGTAATGAAAGATAGAGAACGCTCAGCCTCGACAAAAGTTGAGATTTGATTTGGTAGTTCTTGACACCGACATTATAGTCGGTCTACTGAAGGGAAATTCGGAAGCAATTGATGAAGTAAGGAGACTTGAAGAGAATGGTGAATCACTCTCAACCACTCTCATCACTGCTTACGAGTTAATGAAAGGTGCGTACATTTCTTCCAAACCTGATGAGAATCTCGCCAGAGTCCAAGATTCGATTTCGACTCTCCGCGTCCTGGAACTATCTTTGGTTGCCTGTGAAGAGGCGGCGAAGATTTACAGACAGCTCAAGGAGAAAGGTGTGCTCATCGGAGAATTTGATGTTCTAATTGCGGCAACAGCTATATCCAACGATGAACCACTAATGACGCGAGACACGCATTTTAGATCAATCAAGGGAACGAGAATCATCAAGTGGTGAAAGATAGCGATCAGGACTTTGCCAAGATGTTTGAGTATCTTTCGCGCAATGGTTTCTTGTCTAGCTTACCAGTGCTCGTCTTCGGGAGTGGCGCCTCGCTCAAGATAATCCTGTCGGGCAGCCAGAACTTTCCAATCTTTCCCTGATCGACAAAGTGGTCCAGATGCGTCCTGAGCTCATCTTCGCTTGCATTCATGCCTTGCTTCAAACAGACTATCGCAACTGGCCTTTCGCCCCACTTTGGATCGTTGGCGCCAATCACCGCGACCTCCAGTACTGAGGGATGATGCGTCAAGAGATCTTCCAGCAACAGAGTTGATATCCATTCGCCGCCGCTCTTCACAACGTCCTTCAGTCTGTCTCTTATCATCAGTTGCCCTTTTTCATCCAGCGCCGCAAGATCGCCGGTGTGCAACCATCCGCCCGACCAGAGTGCTTCGCTTCTGTCGGGTTCCTTGTAATAACCCTCCGTCGTCCAGGGCGCGCGAACCACAACCTCTCCAAGAGTCTTCCCATCTCGTGGAACATCCTTCATATTCTGGTCCACCACTCTGACCTCTACCAAGGGTATAGGAAGGCCTGCTTTCAAGAGCACCCGATCAAGCAATTCCTCTTCTGGTAACTCAACAAGTTCGTCTTTAGGCGTACCTAGTGTCAACACTGGTGCAGTTTCGCTGAGACCGTATCCTGTCATCACAGTAATTCCAAACTTTCTCGCAGCTCTGGCGAGCTCCTTTGGTAAGGCTGCCCCACCAACGATGATCTTCCAGCGCGAGAGTGCCTCCTTGTATTGAGGGGCGTCGGGGTGGTTGAGCACCATGTTGAGGATGGTCGGAACCATGTCCGAAGAAGTGACCCTCTCCCTCTGCAGGTTCTCAAGTATGTTCTTCGGGTCGTACCTTCCGACCAGGACAATCTTCATCCCCCACATCCCAGCTAGATAGGGCAAACCCCATCCATGCACGTGGAAGAAAGGCACGAGTGGCATCAGAACATCCAATGAGCTCAGTCTTACTATGCTATCAGATAGGCCAGCTGCAAGCCCAAGTGTATGCAAAACAAGCTGCCTATGCGTGAAAGTGACTCCTTTAGGCAGTCCGGTCGTCCCTGATGTGTAAAAGAGGGTTGCAAGGGAGTTCTCCTCGAGTTCGGGAAACTCAAAGTGAGAATCTGATGTCGCAAGATCCTCGTAGTAACGAGTGTTTGGAAAAGGAAGTGCCGGCGCACTTCCTGAATCGCTCATGGTCACTACTCCCTTCACAGATTTTAGTTGGGGTGTTATTTTGGCTGCCAAAGGAAGGAATTCGTCCCTCACCATGACTATCTCGTCCTCAGCGTGCGTTATGGTATACGCGATCTGCTCGGGCGGCAAGCGGACGTTCACCGTGTGAAGTACGGCTCCCATCATCGGGATAGCGTAGTATGCTTCAAGGTATCTGTTTGTGTCTAGATCGACTACGGCGACTTTGGATCCCTTTCTCACCCCCATGGACTCTAAGCCAGCCGCTAGCGCATTCACTCTACTGTAGAGCTTTGACCAGCTGTAGCGTGTCTTACCGTAGACGACCTGGCCTGTGCCTCTTCTGTATATTGTCTGCTTCAGTAGAGATCCGATTGTCAGTGGATAATCGTTTCTCAATGAATGCGAAACATTAGGAGCTTTAAGTTAAGCATTCCGTTTATTGCTCTAGGGCACTGAAAGCCAAGAGCACAACCTGAGAATCTAAAGAAAATTGACCTTCTCAGCACACTTCAGGTGATAATAATGAATTCGATGAGAGCCGCCGGAAAGATGAGAAAAGTATGGAACAGAAACTATTGTTTCGCCGCACAGGTAGCACATCTTGCCCAAGCCTCTACCGTTCTTGGAGTTCCTCTCAGTTATCACTCTGTTACTCTTCGAAAATACCTCATTCTCTTCTTCTGTTTGCAACTGTGTCAGAACTCAATCACCTGAGATGCCTTTTGGTTGGGTATTGATACATTTTTCTTTCTGACACTCAGGGCTACTGCATATCTTCGCGTGAAGAAGTGAGGGAAAAGTAAAGATTCTTTGTCTGTACGATTCAACAATTCGATGAGTGTGCCCAGTCGAAACTAAACAATCCGTAAATACGGATCGTTTCATGAACATGCGACGAGTGAGAAATTGGTCTCAGAGAAGATCATGCGTTTTCAGGGAAAGAACAGGGATCTAAACGTACTGGCACAACAGATTGTTTCGCAGCTTCAAAGCGAAGGGTACAAGACTCAAATGGGAAATCCGCCTTTAGGAATAGTGATACAGGCACAAAAGGCAGGAATTCTGAGAGACTTAATCGCTGCTGATAGGGCATTTACTATCATGGTATCTGGCCAGCCTAACGATTTTACGGTCCATATTGGTATAGGCAAGTTTATCCAGAATATTGCCGTCGCTGCGGCTGAGGCGCTTCTCCTGTCAGAGCTTTTCCTCGTGGTAGATGTTCCAGAGATGCTATGGACTCGTCACGTTGAAGGCGAGCTCGCAAAGGAAATAACGCAGATAGTGGGCTAGGATCAATCCCCTGGCAATGATTGCAAATCGCGACATAATGATACGATTCGTTAAAGCAAGCGAAATATCCAAGTTGCGATTTGCTTTCACAACCACAACCAAACGCTTGATGAACATCTAGGGCAAGAGTGGAGAGGCTCTATCCACTTTCTAAAGTGGAAGAGCGCGCATCATCCATAATGTTATCACTTTTGGCAATACTGATTCCAGCATCGTCTGATCACAAAGCATTTACACCGTATCAGCGCTATATCATATACGTCGAATTTACCCTCGTTGTTAGATGCGAGGTTGTGAAGAGGCTAAGAGACCAGAAATGCCATTCTGCCCAAACTGTGGAAAAGAGGTCCAAGAGGACAATCAGTTCTGCCCAGCTTGCGGGCGGAATCTCAAGCAGGCTCAACCTACATCGCAACCAATAACAGGGCAAGCTTACTACGGTGGAGTTGATCCTGACGCTTCTGCTGCAAGGATGCTCACTCTTATCGCAATCATTCTAGGAGCCATCTTTTTCATCGTTGGGTTATTTGTTTCTATGTTCGTACTCTTTGGTACATCATTTTTCATGGGGGCGCCTCTTATGGTGGTAGGCTTTTTCCCAATGATGTTTGGATTTGGTTTCCTCATTTCAATCCTCTGGATTGCATTGGACTATTTTCTTGTTTACAGGAATCTTTTTTCATCCAACGATATTCCTAACGCGAGGACTCCGGCACTCGTCTTGGGGGTAATGCAGCTCATATTCGGGGGAGTCATTCCCGGAATTCTACTCATAATCGCCTACGTCAAAATAGGCGATTCTATGCGAAGAAGAGGCCAGGCGTACTAGTTAGAAGACGAGTTGCACCAGTTTACTTCCACTTTGCGTTTCTCTTTCTCACCATGAACGTGCGCTCGAATTCGATTACCTGCACGTTTCACTGCTTGAATCTCTTAGTCCTAACAGTCACGATCCCCATTGATGAATGAGATTCAGATTCCCTTTTCCCTACGATTTCTGACTCTGCGTAGATCGTGTCTCCAGCGAACGTGGGGTTCGTCACTTTCAAGTTGTTCAAACCGAGCATGATACCATTCTTACTTGTCTCGTTGACACTGAGACCAATTACTGTCGAGAGCACAAAGAACGAATTTACGACCAGTCTCCCGTTGAAAGGAGGATTTGCGAAGTTCTCTTTAGTGTACTCCTGATTGATGTGCATCGGGTTCGGATTGCACGTCAGAAGACTGAACCAGATATTGTCCGTGTCGGTTACTGTGCGTCCACCAGAATGATGAAGTTTCGTGCCTTCCTTGAAATCCTCGTAAAAAGATCCCCTTCTTGATAATCATTTGAAGCCATTATTCGCGTTCCCGCCTCCAGACAGTCTTCTTCCTCTTGAGGAGTTCTTGGAAGACATCGTAAATCTTCGCCTGTATCCTTTGCACTCACTACCTGTCAAGACGGTCAATTCGAGAATCTGTCAACAAGCACCATCATGCTTAACCTATTCGTCATGGAAATTGGAACCCGAATAAGTAAGGCTTTTGCTAGTCTGGATGCGAGCAGTTGCGTGCAGATGCATGCAAATGCTCGGAGATGCTAAAATGCATGTTACTCCTAATGCATTAGGTAAGTCAGATTGCTCAGGCAAGTTTCTATCACGATACCAAGACCCAGCCTCTTTGGAGAACTTTCTTCCAAATATGCATGCAAATTCGATGTAATCGGCTGCAAAAACTTTGACGAATGCAGGATGAGTCTTCTTGTTGAAGTAACGGGTGAACATGCAGAGGATCTGATACGCGAACTGAAACGGAGCCCCTTGGTGAGGCACGTGTATTTCTCGAAGGGAGGACAGGGAAAGCTTCTCACCATGGTGATTGTTGATACTCCTGCTTACTGCAAAGTTGCGAGAGAAACTGGTGTTTTTTGCATGTCTTGTCCATGGGCTACTGGGGCAGTTTGTGACGGTGGCGAGAAAGTCACTTGGAACCTATTGGTGAGAGATTCGAGTAGCTTCAGTAGAGCTCTCGAATTGCTTGAAACCAGCGGGACACTCTTTGAGGTGAAGAATGTTTCAAAAGCGTCCTTCGATTATGTGCTCACGCCAAGGCAGAAGGAAGTCTTGTTGATTGCAAAACAGTTAGGCTACTTCGAGTTTCCAAGACGAGTCAGCCTTACTGCATTAGCTGAGAAACTATCGATAAAGCCTTCAACGCTCAGTGAACTTCTCCGGAACGCTGAGACAAAGATAGTCCAAAATTATGTGCAGACTGCTGTCTTCCCAGACCGTTGAAGAACCAGCCAAAGACGGATTGAGCGCATGCAGGTAATTGACTACACCGAGTTGATTATCAGTTTTGGTGATCGTCCTCCAACCTTTAATGAACGCTCTTTGGTTTAAAGCAGTGATTATGTGAAATGAGGTCAGCCAAAGAGAGTAACAAGACAGAACTGCTACTATCTGGGCTGACAATGCACACAATGCTCACAGATTGTCCATTGGGTGCGTTCAAGGTCGAAGTGGTCAGCTGCGAGGGTGAGAATGATTGCGCATCTGTCTGCTTGGTCAAAGTATTCGATACCGATCCAAATGGGAGATGCAGGGTTGCGAACGGCGACCTCTGCTTTGGCTGCATGGCGTGTGTTGCACAGTGCTTGAGCAATGGAGTAAGTGTGACTCCATCTGAACAGAAGCACCGTATCACGCCAGAAGAATTAATGGCTTGATTTAGGCCACTCGCAACGCTTCGTAGTGAAGCGGAATCTCAACATGATTAGGGAATACAAGCGAGCTTGGCATATGTACTGTTCTAACCAGACAGTCATCGATTCAAGAACAATTTGAGCAATATTTCGCAAATGCACACAACTGCATGCATTTTTCCCTAATCCGTTAGGGAGGAAGGATAAACCAAAGCACTTTCGTATTGCACCTCATAGGCGATCATGTAAAATGATCTCAATAACCAAGAAGAGAGCGGTGGAACTCGTTCTTACCGTTCTTGCTGTATTTCTGTTCGTCGTACCGGACCGCCAGGTCTTCGCGTTCACTCAGAGCGATCTTGTGAGCGGTGGCTCGATCTGGCTTGAGACAACAATAGCAGTGGCCATGGTGTTCGTGAGCGCAATGGCATTTTCTCTCCAGATTGCTCGCGGATACTTCATAAGAATCCTCAACAAATTCACGTTGAGGCTGGGAGCAGACATTTGGTGGCTAGCATACGTCCTAATTAGAGATGCTTTGATATTCATGTCCTTCGTAATGGGCCTCCTTGTATTCTTCCCAGGCACATTCTTGGACTATCCGATTGCAGTTCCATTCATGCCGCTATCAGTGGTCTTCTTCGGTATTGCACTGGTCACGAAACTGTATGTTGATGCAGATGACAACAGGAATGCGTTCAGAGTAGTTACAGTTCTCGTTTTCATAGGAACGCTCCTCTGGATTAGCGGAACGATATTTGTCACTGAAACCCCACTCGTGCTGTCAACATTGCCTCCTGGCGTGAGTGCAACCTCAGGCATCTGGTACACAATGTATAGTACCTTCAGCTCTACTGGAAACCTGGGTCTTGCGATGGAGTCGTTCCAAGCATGCTTTGCTATACTCGGCGTGATTGCGATATTCGGCTTTGCACACCCGATACTTCACTCCAGGCTGCCAAAGCTGAAGAAAGTGGTTACAGCTACCACAGCTGTTCCAACTCCAGCAACACCAGTCGCAAGAGCTGTTCCAACAACCCACTCGAACGAACCGAGTTCTCCAGCATCTTTAGGGCGCTCTTCGTCAACAGATGACATGAGGCACTACGGCGACCTTGGTATAGAGAAGGACAGACGCTCGGCAGAGTACATTGGTTGATTGATTCGCGCCAGAAAGTAGGTTGAATCCAGCAATGGTACTCTACAGATTCACGGTCGACGAGACAAAGTGCATGAACTGCGGTGCATGCATGGATCTATGTCCGCCGACCGCCCTCGAATTTACCCGCCCTGTGGACATGTCATTCTACGGTGAGCTCTACAGCGGGCAACCAGTGGACGACACAATCGACGGCACCCCAAAGATCTGGATGATGGAAAAGCCGTATCTTCCGATACAGGAGAGGTGCACGGGTTGCCAGATTTGCGTCAGGGAGTGTCCCACCAACGCGATAAGAGTGGAACCGGATACAACCAAGCCGGCCTCGCTCAGACCTAGGCCAGTAATCCTGAAGGCAGAGCCTGCGAAAAAGGAAGACTCTTACTGGCACCCGCTCTCTGAATACACCAGAGATTATCTGAAACGGCCAGTGAGAAGTCCATGGTCCAACGTAGCTGAGTGGAAACCGACAACGAAAGAAAGAGGGGTCACCCAAACATGGAGAACAATGCAGGAACAGTAGAAACTACTCAACGGGCCGCAACCCTGCCAGAGCAGCTCAGCGAAGAAGAGCTA
>JAKAPU010000222.1 GCA_021806865.1 archaeon | reverse complement strand
TATGTGTCTTTTTTTTGTACTGAGTTTGAGTACTGTTCACTAGACCAGATCTTTCTTCTATTGCGTTCCGTGTGCGTCGATGGTGTGCACACTTGCTGGTTTCCAGAGCAAAGAGTCGCTGTTCTATCGTTTGAACAGCCAAAAGCAAGCTATTCTAATCCGTAGCTCCATATAATATCCAATCTTCACTTGCATCCGTGAAAACACAATGCCGAACAGCAAAGTGATAATCGGCGTAGTCATCGCCGTCATACTCGCGGTGGGACTGGCCGCAGGAGCCATGCTTCTTGCCCCAGGCTCTACCTCAAGCACAATCGGATCAACAAACACCAGCACATCACTGAATTCGCAAAGTTCCACACAGAGCTCAACGCAATCAACAACCGGCACAGGCATTCTGGGTCAGAGCGGCGTGTTGAACGTCTACCTGACTGACGCGCCACCAGCTTCGCCTCAATTCAAGTACCTCTTGATCAATGTTTCAAGCATTGTCCTGAGTTACGAAGGAAACATCAGCACTACTTCGCCAATGAACCAATGGATGTACAATCTCTCATCAGCAGCCGGGACCAACGTCAACCTTACTAGCCTTGTGAACAGCAAAGTGCTCCTTGGTGCTTCGAAGGTTCCGGTAGGCAACATTACGAAGATAACATTCGAAATATCCGGAGCAAGGGCGTACTTCACAGACGGAAACTCGACCCAGCTCAAAGTCGTCGCAAACGGCAAGCTCATGTTGCCAATCAACTTCACCGTGAACGCAAACGGAGTATCCGACCTGACCGTGGATATTACACCAAACTCGATTCACCTGAGTCATGGAAGCACGCCGGTCCTGACACCTGTCGTTCATGTGACAGTTGTTCAGAATAACAAAGGCACATCCACTACAGTCAGTGCGGTAACATCTCTCACAGAGACGAGCAGCACTACTACGACAACCACGTCGTCAACCACATCTCAAAGCAGCACTTCGACTTCGGCCACAAGCTCATCGTCCACAACCGAGTCGAGCACCACAACCAGCACGACATCCACTACAACTACCACATCAACGACCGCAACCTGATTCTCCCATATGAAAGAACAAATGTCCGGCCCGAGTCATTCTCGGGCCGGAGTTGTCTTCTTTTGAAATGATCTGAATGTGATCTATGGTGATTCAGCTTACTGAATATGGATTCGAAGCCGATTTAGCACCGAAGTAATGTGTTTGGCTTAAGTACTACCTTCGCAGATATTCGTATAGTTCTTCGATGTCGGAACAAGCCGTGAAAGTGACCAGAAAGGGCCAGGTGACCATTCCTTCACAATACAGAAAGAAATTCAACATACGTGAAGGTTCCAAGTTACTTGTCTCTCAAGATGACAACTTGATAATTATGAAGCCGGTTCCCAATATCGAGGATCTTGCAGGAATCCATTCAGGTAAAATCAGTCTGGAAGAAATGAAAAAAGAGCTCGATCGCATGCGATCGATTGACATGTATTGATTCGTATAGTGAGGACTGTAGACACTAGGTTTTTCCTCACGCATTTCTTGACCGACGATAGCGAAATCAAGAAGAAGACTATTGCGAAACTCCACGAGTTAAGAAAGGAATCTGCTTTGGTTCCGACCATCGTTTTGCACGAAGTCTACAAATTCGAATTCCAAAAAATTCGGCAAGGATTCAGCGGAAACTCTTACGAGATCCATAGAGACCTCGGGAATGAAAATCGAAACTTTGACTCCAGAGATTGCCAAGCGAGCCGCAGTTTTGAGGTGCAAGTGTTCCAACCTTCCAACCGCAGATGCAATAATTGCCGCAACGGCAATGGAGAGAAAGTCAAATCGAGTTTGCTCCGACGACGAACATTTCGTTCTTGTGAAAGAGATAAAGACCGAATGGCTTTGAGTAAGATATCGCATTTGCGGCTTGAGAACGATTAACTGTACAAGTAATCTCGATATGGAATGCGACCATTTCAGTCCACGGTCAATTCTCTTACGTTAGTTTGGAGCGATCCAGTTTGTTCCCGAATTTCTCCAGATATGCTAGCTCCTCAAGTGGCATTCTCTTCTTCCTCTTGCCGCTAATCTTCTTCAGAGGGTAGCCAAAGCCGACAACTGCGGTTGGATTCAACTCTGCAGGAATACCGAAATCCTGTCGGTAGCGATTTGCATCGAGCCCTGTGAATAGCCTAGAGGCCACTCCATAGTTCCACGCCGCGAGCTGCATGTCCTGAAGCGCTCTTCCCGCGTCAATCAGATGGAATCCCTTCGCAGGATCGGTCAAAATCACAACAGCGAAATTGCACATCTCTACCCACTTGCCGGTTAGGCTATCGTCAGCGAGTTTTTTCAGTCCAGCTCTATCTTGAACAAGGATGAATCGCCAATGTTGCGAGTTTACTCCACTACCAGTAAGCCTCGCAGCCTCGAGTACTTTGAGTTTCACATCGGAGGGAACGCTCCTCTTCGGATCAAACTCCTTCACGTCCAGCTTTGTTGCGATTGTATCAAACGTGTCCGTGTCGCTTCAACTCTCGCCAATTTTTCTTTTATAGTTCCTTAAATCTAATACGTTTTGGCAGATAGCATGACGACGAGGTTCGCTGTTTGATACCAAAACAGTGATAGAGGTGTTCGCGAGAAAGTTGAACTTGCTATCTTGAGCTGAGCAAATTGATCAAAAAATTGGTGCTTGCGGGCGTAGTCATCCTTCTTGTAGGAGGCTACTTTCTCTACAGTCCATCAACATATGGCATGGTGGCGAGCTTCAGTGGACTTTCCACTTCGGCGGTGACATACGACCAAAACTTTGCACTGCAGGTCAAGAGCTCGAACTATGCATTCGAGGCGATCTCTCTCACACCTAAGGACAGCCTCAGCCTGACGTTTCAGGCAGACTCTCCCGGAGTCAATTTCTTCCTGATGAACTCTGGAAATTTCTCAGTATTCAGAGGCGGAGTGAGCAGTGCATACTCGGTATATCCACAATCTAAATTGGCCGTAGAGAATTACTCATTTCAGTTCACCCCAACTGTGCCCAACGGAACTTATTATCTTGTGTTCACTTCTGTGTCATCCAACGCAACCACATCTGTTCTCGCTCACGCAGTAGTATTGACAAGCAACAAGGT
Organism: archaeon; assembly: GCA_021806865.1. The sequence goes on along the minus strand of JAKAPU010000222.1, from coordinate 1,182 downwards.
TGTCGGATCAGATTACGTGCCAATCGCGATTATTTTGGCGGGGCTCACGCTGCTTGGAATCGGCATCAACTTTGGAAAGAAACAGCCCGAGAAAAAAACAGTTCCAGTTGTGAAGAGTACACAGCCGACGTGCAGGTATTGCAAAGCGACTTTGAAACCTGATTCGCCATTCTGTCCGTCATGCGGCAAGTCGCAAACTTGAGTCGAATTCGATTTCTGTGATTTCTAGACCGTGCTGATCATTGGCCTAGCTTTCCGAGAGACTTTTCCTAGAAGCTCGATTTTAGTAAGTTTCGACTTTGACTCCATCAATTCCAGTAAAATGTTTGACATTTCGAGTGAGTACTGATTTATTATGGATTTTGGCTATACCAGCTAGCATAGCATCTTCCGAATCTATCTTCAATCCTGTTTTGTATTTCTCGCCATATATGACGCCGCTGACTCTAGCAGCCTCAGAGTCCAGAGACAGTGTTGCCAAAGATGATATTGTTGAAATAATCTTCGATCTTTCCTCTTCGGATCTTTTCGAAAGCGACACCCCAACGTATAGTTCGAAGATCGATGGTGCGCCCACCAATATACCCACGCCGCTTTCCTGTAGCTCCTTTGCCTTCTTGACAGCGGCGACATTATTGGCCATTATGTCAATCAAGAAATTTGTATCTGCCAGCATGCTAGCTAACGTACTCTCTTAACTAAAAGTTCGAGTCGCTTGGCCTTTTCCTTTCTGAGTTTTCGTATGTTAGCGCGAATTTCCTTTGCCTCAGAAGATGTAAGGACCCCAGCTAGCTCAAGGATTGATTTCCTTTCGGTTAGTCGGTTAATCACATCAGTGAAACTTTCGTTTGTTCTTTTTCTTGCCGCTAATCTAGAATACGCTTCATCAGAAATTGAGATGGTCTTTGTTCCCAACTAATGTTCGTGTATGTATGTGTGCATTCCATATTTAAGTCTGGACTTCGTACGAATATCATTCACACTTGCTGACACCACTCTTGCTGATTCTCAACCACTAATTCGAGCTCTTGCCAGCAATTGACTGGCAGACCAGAAGAGTGCCTAGGCTCATCACAAAGATGTAAAAATTGCAGTTTAGAGTAATATGGTCGCCTGATGAGATTCCAATGTCTATGTCACTCGGACTTCTTGTTGGAGGCATAACAGCAGCATTCGTCGCCG
>JAKAPU010000221.1 GCA_021806865.1 archaeon | reverse complement strand
ACCATCACTACGATGATGCCGGTCAATCGTATAGGGAAGTTGTTTGTGTATGTGATGTTTAGAGCAGTCTGACCGTTCAGACTCGTGATGAAGGGTCCTCCTGTCAGGTTGAAAAGTCGGTCCTGAGGAGTCGAGACTTTGACCACTGTGTAAGAAATGTTTTCCCGAACAGCCGAATGATTAACAACCAAAAGTCCAGATTCAGGTTGGGCTATCGCGGCCCAGCTATAGTTGCTCGCGTATGGTTCAGAGACCGTGTAGCTGTAATATCCCGAAGGCAAACTGAACATGATGATGTTCGAATCAGAAGTATTTGACAACGGTCCAAACGAAACCGTCCACGACTGTCCTTTCTGGAGTCCGCTCTCAACAAAGGTTACAGCATAATGACCGATGGCAGATGTTGTGTTCCTTGTTTGAGAAGTTGCGACTGAAGTTAGCGTAGTCGTGCTTCTGCTCACCGAAGGAATGTGTACTGTGACGTTAGCAACCTCGCCGTCCGAACTTTTCACCACGACTAGAACTGTGGCGGGGACGCTCTGATTGTACGTGAAAGATCTCTGGAACACTCCGACATCATTTGATTCGTTGTACCCATCGGCCCAGTGAGCTGTAAAGTTGAAAGGTTGTATCCCACCGGTGTTGTTTATCCCGAATATTACCTGCTCAGAGCCTCCGGGGCCCGGCGTCGCCTGAATGAAATTCACGCCAACTTTCAATTTGCCAACTGTCTTTGGTGTCGTGGAAGTGCCGATCGAAGGAAAGTAGTAAAACGTCGCCGCGACTCCACCAAGCACAATCAACAGAACGACGATAATAGCAAGGTATCTCCTTTTGATTTGAAGCCTGGGTTTAGGCGGTGCTGCAGAAATCTCCGGTGGCTTTCTCCCTCCTTCCCCGTATTTTACATACGACGCGATTTGAAGAACCACTCCTAATACCAGCGCGTAGAAGGCGTAGACGGCTATGCTGTTTGCCAAATCTTGTGCGCCTGTGGTGAGAAAGGCAGCAGAAGTGATCAGCAAAACGATGAAAGCGAGCACGAACGGCGCGCCCCAGTTTGTTATGAGGTACTCCCTTGCTCGCTCCTTTAGTGTCATGAGATACTCTTGACCGTTTCTTCGATGATTAAAAACAATCTCGGAAAGGCATACGCAAGATTGGAAAGGAGATTTGCATTCGACGATTGTGAGTCAGGCGACCTTGGAGGCTGGTGCTAACTCAGAGGCTACGTTCGAACAACTCGTCGTCCGAGTCTAAGTGCTCTTCTTTATCTGGAAGTATACTGATGCGATGTCTTTGGGCATGTCGTTGACAAGACCGCCATCCTCTATCTCTGATACTATCTTCTTCAGGAGCGAGCTCTTCTCCAGCTTCAAGCTCTCCAATTCCGTTAAGAGATTTGGATCCTTCATGCTATTTGCGGCGCGGCTCTCAAGCAAGTCGAGCTTTTCTTCTAGCTTCATGTAATCGTCCATATCCTTCTTTATCGATTCCAAGTATCTCTTTTTCTCTGAGGATTTCAATGCCGTTTGTCCATCTGGCAATCAACGTATAAGTTCTAACATTGACGTCAGTCATCTCTTAATTACAGTGATCCATTGTGCGAATTGAATCAGGTCCTCTTTGCCGCGTCTCGGACGAGGAGCCACACGGGAAACGTCATTAGTTCGATATTGTATAACCTTATTATTTGGTCATACCGACAAAGATTGTATGACCACCGAGGAACCGTCGTACTCAAAAGTGGGGCCAAAGGGTCAGGTCGTAATTTCTAAACGACTGCGAGAGAAATACGCAATTCGGCCCGGAAAACAAGTAGAGCAAAAGGAGGTAGAAGGTGGTATCCTGATCAAGCCTGCCACTCTCGTAAATGATTGGGAACGACTCTCCGAGAGAGTCGGCAAGAAATGGCCGAGGAAAATATCTGCAGTTCGAGCAATAAGAGAAGACCGTGGAGACTAGCACTTGGCCCGATCTTACGTTCTGGATTCCTCCGTCCTTGTGGCTTCACTGATTCCATCCGATGACAATCATGAGATTGCATTTAGAATAGTGCAAGGGCTACTCTCGAGCAACGACTCTGCTCATGCAAGCGCAATAGTCCCAGTTGAAGTTTGTGCTGCCGTTGCCAGAAGAACGCGAGAGCAAAAAGTAGCAGAAGACATAGCCATCCAACTCAGAAAATGGGTACGGCTTGGAAAACTGAAGCTTGCTTTCTTTAACTCAAGCAGGATGCGCACTGCCCAAGAAATAGCGGCCAAATATTACATCCGTGGAATGGATGCCATCGTAGTCCAGGTGGCAGTTGAAAAGTCACTTCCATTCCTGACCTTCGACCAAGAACTCGCACGCCGCATTTCGCCGAAAGTCAAAACTATAACCAACGATAACATTTCAGAGTCGATCTTGTCTACTCCGCAAAGCGACTCTGAGCAAAAAGAGTAATCTCAAAGAAGAAACGATTAGCATGATACCAAGAGTGGTCGCAGTAATTCCAGCTTACAACGAGGAAAAGACCATCGCCTCGGTGCTGATTAGAACGGAAAAGCAGGTGGACAATGTCATTGTCGTCGATGATGGCTCAAAGGACCTCACTGGCGATATCGCGAAGAGGATGGGCGCCACGGTGCTGAGCCACGAGTCAAACCTGGGCAAGGGAGCGGCGCTTCGCAGCGGAGTAGAGTTTGCAAGAAAGGATGCGGAATTTGACATACTTGTGACTTTAGATGCGGATATGCAACACGATCCTGCGGACATTCCACGAGTTGTTGCCCCAATTGTTGAAGGTTCCGCTGACATCGTGATAGGTGCAAGGCCCATGGGCCCTGATGTCATGCCGAGGGAGCGCGCAGTTGGAAACAAGCTGTTCGACTCGCTCTCAAGCGGTGGTGTCAAGCTTCGGGACACGCAGAGCGGCTTTCGCGCATACTCGAGAGAGGCGCTTGGTAAGATCAAGTTTGTTGAAAACGGTATGGCGGTCGAGAGCCAGACCATTATGGACGCAGTGAGCGCGGGCTTGCGAATCAAAGAAGTGCCAGTGTACACGACGTACGACGGAATAGTCGCAAAGAGAAATCCCGCAAACCACTTTGCTCAGGTTATGGACTATCTCATCACAAGGACGATAGCCGGGAGCCCGCTACTGTACCTTGGGTTTCCTGGAATCCTAGCCATGATTTTAGGCGTTATTGCCGGGATCAGGGTGCTCAGCATCTTTTCCAGCTCTCACCAGATCGCCGCCGGCACAGCTTTGATTGCGGCCATCCTGATCATCGTCGGCTCAGTGTTGACATCAACCTCTGTACTCATCAAGTTGTTGAAGGTTCAGGCAGCGAGCTGAAGACCTAGATTATTTTTCGATGCCTTGCGATTGCCAGAGCCACGAGATTTTTCTCCGTAATTGGAGACTTATTGGATCACGGTACTTTTTTCAAAAAGAGTTAGGCGTTCACTGAAATAGCAATGGTTAATAATCATTATCTGAACCCGCGAGACCACCTTGTTCAAGCTTCGAAAAGTAATCCTAATCATAGCCTTGCTCGTCCTCGTCCCATCTATCACCGCATACGCCGTCTCCGTGCTCACACTCACTGTGCCCTCCACAGTCAACGTCATCCTGCCTCCTGGAATGACAATGTATTCGTACAGCAGCGGCTGCACGACTACGCAGGTCACCAGCATCAGTTTCACTGCAGCTCAGGGAGGTAGCCAGAATCTAGATGAATGCCTAAAGAACACAGGGGGCTCGCAGTATTACATCATAGGCACCAGCTTCAGTACTGACCTCTCTACATCCGTAGGTACGATTTCTGTCGCGTATACAGATACGAACGGAAATTCGCTTACTGCTCCAATAACCATGGCGGTTGGAAACGAAATAGTCATTGGAATGCAGATGTCTCCATCTAGCACGGCTCCAACTGGTTCGACGAGTTTCAACATAATGATCACGGTATACTCGACAAGCACAGGCTAGAAACTAGCCCTCGTGGGAAGCTGCGGGAATGCCTTCCTCAAACGGTGACCTCTGCCCGCAGCCACAATTTTTTTCTAGTTTCACGATCTGTCTGCGAACCAAGTATAGAGCAATTGTTCCTCGCGACGACAAGCTAGTTCAACAATTCGAATTCCTTCTGTCGGATTGATATTGTTCTTTGAAGCGCTCTTAACATCTTTCAGATATTCAATTGCTTTAGTCAATACCCGCAAACTTCCACTTCAAACTGATGGCAGCGTGCGCACCGCAAGTCGAAGCGATCTGTCAATTCGTTAAGTTTGAAGTGTGCTATCTCGCCTGAGCGTATTTCTTCT
>JAKAPU010000029.1 GCA_021806865.1 archaeon | reverse complement strand
CGATCTATGAGAAGGCCTGCGGTGCTTGTGACGCCAAATGCAGCAAGAAGTGCGTCGAAGACTCCTGGAGCAAAAAGGGATATGCCGGTCAGCACTAATAGTCCGGTGACTACGAATAGAGACCAGTGGTAAATACGTTCGACAATATCGAAAGCTTTCACCGTACCTTCGGTCGGTTCAGTACCGATGGGCGCAGCTATCTCCTTCACTGGTTGCCTATAGGCTCTTCTCGCAAAATGTATCACAGCCATCGCAACAAATAGCAGAACTATTATCGCGCCGTACGCTACAGGAAGTCTGAAAACAGGAGCTACTTGGAGTGAGATCGAACCAATCAAACGGCACTCAACCAGCTGATCGTATAGTACCGCGCGACGTATATTTCGCGTTACCCGAACCAGTTTGGGTAGGTCGGAGATTTGAAGCTGGACAGTAAGATCGACTCAAAACAGAAGAGCTCCGCTAGTTTCGAATTTGGCTCTAGAAATCATTGAGCTTGCAAAAGATCTTTCAACCACGTACGAACTGCTCATAATGCGTTCAGCCTAGAATGATGAACTAAAAGAGAAGATCCTCTGGGAAATTGAGGGAGAAGAGAACAATTCGCTCGGTGAACAAAAAGGGAAAGGTTGCTCCTCACATGATTCTCAAAGATGAGAATCGTCTATTCAGGTTAAGGAGACCTTAATCCTACCCATGCTTGTCGTGAGTGTATACTCATGGTTTTCACGACGGCTACTGATACCGAAGGAAGACGGTCTGCGACCGAGCAGGTCCCGCCCCAGCGTTCGTTGCTAACTACATAAATTCAACAATGTATCCCGTCCTTGGTTATTACAACCAGACTGCCGTCATAATTTTCACAGAGAACGCGTTGACCTCGCATTCGCACACGATGCTTCCAATGATAATGGCCGGAATTGTGGCCTTAGTAGCCGTGGTCTACGGATACCAGAATTGGACCAAGAACCAAAGGATTGTCGCAACCTTTGGCTTTGTAGTCATGTCCATAGCAATGATTGCAACAATATGGATATACTGGGTTTCCGGTGTAGGAAACTACTCGATTCCAACTCTTTTGACTTCGGGGCCGGGAGGCATCAACGGGGTTGCGGCCGACGACGTGATCACGGCCCTGGTAGGACTTGGAGCTTTGTTTGTATTGATAGCACTCTTGATGCACTCTGCCAAGGAAAAGACTCAGGAAGGGAAGACATTGCTAAAGGACCCTCTCTTTCTCTCAGTTATCACCGCGTGGATCATGATTTATCTCGTCATTCCAATTACAGGTTACTACATCGAGTTTCACCAAGATTTCTATAGTGCGGCGGGGGCGGGCTTCGCAGCATTCACCAGATTCCATCAGGACTTTGGTTTCTTCCTCCTTCCAGCTCTTGTGACCACGGTGCTTATCTTCGAGACTTTTGGTCTTAAAGGGGCAACCAGAAAAAGGATAGGGCTGCTTTACTTGGCAGGTGAAATAATCACTTTCGTATTCGGAGAAGTATACACGATGGTATCATCGAATCCATATTTGCTAGGTGCGGCTGTTTTTGGCGGAATTCTTATGGGCATGGGTGTTATTCTAGGTATCAATTTCCTTAGAAAACCGAACGTAGCCCATCAGAGTGCAGTCCTAGAGCAAAGAAAGTCCTTGACGCAGTAATGACCCAAAGGCGACACCTTGGCATTTTCCTGTTCACTACGCCGTACAGTTCCGAGAGCACCGAAACTGCAATTAACATAGCTCGATCCGCTCTTGACCAACCTCAACTTCAGAGGATTAGCAAACGAACTCCTAATAAAAAGTGCTATGCCAGGCAATATGCAAACCTGTGCAAACTGATAGATGAATGCGATAAGTTCATCACTTTCACTTAGAGTTAAGAAGGAATCAGACTTCGTTGAAATCGCTTTTAGTAGTAATCACGAAACCACCTTTCGGAAAGATATACTCTGCCGAAGCCATCCTGCCACCTACAGTGAAATCGTGCAACTGCGAATAGACGAGGAAAGCCACGTGCTGGGTTCCTTCTAATCTAGAATGATCTCTCACAAAGAGATCGCGCGTGGAGAACAGCATTAGCATGCTGCTCGCCCATATAGGTTCGGGTAACTCCTAATAAGAAGCAACCTGCATACTATTGACGGTTCACAAATATGGCTTGGGACGACCCGGTTGTCTGGGTTCTCATAATCGCAGTAGTAGTATTCTTGTTCGGCGCCAACAAGGTCCCTCAGCTTGCAAAGGGACTGGGCCAGGCAAGAAAAGAGTTCGAAATGGCGTCAAAAGGGCTTACCGATCCAACAAGTGCAGGCACACCGTCGTCTGGCCAACCCGCTGGCGTGGTCAATGCAGCTTCGGTTGCGCCGCAAGAAAAGGCTCCTCTTAGTGCTACAGACCCTCTTGTAATTGCTGCACAAAACGAAGGGATCGAGACCCGCGGAAAGACGCGAGAACAGATTGCCTCAGAACTTGCCTGGAAACTGAAGAAGTAGAACGCTTCCTGTACAAGTAGCAGAAGTAAGAAACTGCCGCTTTGGATAGTGGATGAGCTAAAGTGCCTAGTGGTTCTCGATTATTCGCCAAAGAGGGACTCTAAGTGACGTTCTTGGCACGAAAAGTTTTGACAAGCGCCTAGCGTATTCAAATTTAGACTGAGAAATGCCTCGTTCTTGGCACAGTTTCAATTTAGTATGGTTTGATCTGTCGTGAAAAATAGCGACTAGCAAGAGAAATTTCAAGATGCGAGTGTTATCATTAGTAGAATATCTTTAGGTTGGATTTGAAACCGCGTTACGTTCACATAGATTTCAGCACATTTTCGGTGGGTGGGATAACACTGCAGAAAAAGTGTTAAGTTCGAACAGGGAATAGAACAAATAGATACCAATGCCTAACGACAAGAAATACAATCTATATCCGCTGGTTGTCAACTGCGTGGTGAGCGAAGAGAAGGCATCAATCGGCGACATAATAAAATATGTTGAGAAAACAGTCGGTGAAAGAGTAGATCCGAACTCCGTATTCTCGGTGATCTCGAAACTAGTTGAAAGTCGTGTCTTAAAACTAAATTGGGATACCACCGGTACTTTCAGTCTCGACGAATGGAAACCGACAGAACCAGCATGAATGAAATGTAATAAGTGACTGTCCTAACTGTTGGTTATTGAAAATCTCAACGGGTTGACATTTTTACAAGAAGTGAACGGATCGAAATAGCTGTGCTAGTGCGCTCTTTGGATTACCTCAGCCGGATAATCGATTATCATGTTTGAGGATCAGCTTGCCCTGTTTTAAACGAGAAAATAGTAATTTTGCCGTAGGACAATGAAGAAGGAATGGGAGGAGGATCAACGAACACTTGCGATCCGGCTGAAACAAACACGGTAATCTCGACTAAGAGGAAGGCCTTGATTGCCCTCGGACTTTCAGTGGCTGGAGTTGGAATTCAAATTGGAGCAACCTTATGGTTCTTACTAATCTTCATGGTCATTTCCAGATACAGCTTTGGCATGACGAGCTGGTACTACGATAAGATATTTGGCGGTTTTTATGAACCAAGCATGATGGGAGGATTTTACTACCCATTGTCACCTTGGTGGTTTCTATTGATGTCCAGCATTTTTATCACAATTATGTCAATCGTGATCGGCTTTGGAGTGCTTGGAATCTTCTCGCTCAATTCTGGCAACAGCCAAGGTCAGGAGCGGATCTATTTTGGTCTTGATAGCGGCATTAATTTCATTCCCGACAATGTGGGGTTTTGGAATTGGCACGATCCTCATGCTGGCAGGAGCTGCTCTGGGCTTTAGATCAACTCAGTAATCCGAATTAATCTCACGAAGTGGCACAGGCTCTAATGATTACTGAATGACACTATGTCTGATGATATTCGTAGAATCTGCATTTGCGAACTATAGTGTGATAAGAAAAATCGATCCCTCGCACTAGTCATCCTGGTTCTACTACGAGAAAACACAATCTTCAGCGATTTAGCCGCTGTTGCGATTGCTTCTTGGTCTCTTGCTCACGTTCAAACACAGATTGTTCAATTTCAATTAGGCCTTTTTTCGCCAAGTTGTTAAGGAGGCGGAAATCAAAGTTCGTCATCGGCTCTGGGAACAAGTAATGCAGAAAGTAGTACAATGAAAATCCTATCAGTAAGAACGATACGGTGTAGCCTATTGCAAAGTAACCTGTTAAGGCACCTATTACGTCTCCTATCAGAAAGGAAAGGAGAAAATCGATCAGAATCATAAACACGATGACCAGAATCATTATGGACCTCCTTGATCGACTCTCGATCCTCTTACCCGTACTCAAAGACAGTATCAAGACAATCACATAATTCATTTTGTGCATTCGTAACTTAAAAACAAGGACGCCATTATCATTCTTGAGAACGATGAAATTCACTCATGGAGATCTTCCTTGAATTGTGAGCTGTTCCTGAAACTCCGAGAGGATCTCGTAACAATTACGTTGGCTCTTGTTGCTCATGGAAGGGGATGCCTGCTGTTACTCTCGGTTCGAGACTAGCCTTAAACTGAGATTGGTTTTTTGAGAATGAATCCATAACCGGATTCGCTATACTTCTCTCCATCTCGCCTTGCTTCTTGCGATGAGAGTGAGGACAACTGTCACTCCAATTAAAACAACCCACGCTATTACAGTTGTAAGGATAGGCAAAGGAAGGTACCCGGCTGCGTTCTGCGCTAGTTCTGCAGCGTACGTGGTGGGAGACAGGAAGGCAAAGTACCTGTAGGGCATAGGTATGTAGGTAATTGGGTAGTAGACCGGAGGAATGGTCGAAAAGAGTGTGGAGATAAGTCTGGAAAATGCAAAACTTTGGACTATGTCGCTAGAGAAAGTTGCGAAAGTATAGCCAAGAGCGATAGATGTTAAGAACATCATAAAGAGTACGGCGAGGAATTCGAGAGCGCCGACAAATGAAAAGTGGATGAAATAACCACCAAGTATGATCAAGACGATTAGAGCAGGGAGCGAATATACAAGCTCGGAGACTGCCATCCCGAGCACGTAGGTCTGCGAGGTCGTTGGAGAGCTGACTACCATATCTTGAAGCTTGAAATCATTTTTCAGATGCGAAAGGTCTCCTTGCAGACTGACGCCACTAGAAAACATACTCATGATAAAGCCGCCCTCCACCGCCTCGCCAATGAGTGATCCGTGGCTTACGAACACGATTAACAAGAGAAAAGAAAGTGGCGAAAGAACAGTGTTGAGCAAGACCACGGGATAGTTTCGCATTTCATAAACGGCGTTTACAAGAATAGATGCAGTGACCTGACTAAACCAATTCCGGCGGCGAGGGGCATTCAGACTTTCTCGCTGCGTGGTTCCTTTGTTTGTCTCTTCTTTCTCAGTTTCGAGCAAGTGGAATCAGCTCGCACCCAGTTCTTTATTCACAAGATAGAAGAATATGTCATCAAGTGACACAGGATTAATCGTAAACTTTGTACCGCTGATCGACAGTTCGCTTGAGATCCGAAACGCTTCGTCCTCATTCGTCAATATTCGCAAACCTTCCCTACTTTGGACCACTTCACCAATTCTCAAATTCTTGGATGGCAATGCCGTGTTGGAAACGATACGAAGGCTATAGTTGTATTCCACGCTTTGTCTTAGCTCTTGGAGAGTGCCTATTCTGATTAGCCTCCCCTGACTGAGTATACCGATTTCATCGGCGAGTTCCTCTGCCTCCTCCATGTAGTGAGTCGTAAGGAACGTGAAGCGATCCTTCCTTGCCTCTTTTAAGATCGTCCAAAATTCTCTCCTAGAGATAGGGTCGAGACCAGTGGTTGGCTCGTCTAGAAAGATCACCTTTGCCTCTGAAGCGAGCACTGTTGCGACAAGGACTTTACGTCTGTTTCCACCTGAAAGTGTGCGATTGAGCATTTTTGCCTGTCCACCGATTCCTAAACGCTCTAACGATTCCATAGCCCTCTCTTTGGCTTCTCCGTAGTCAAAGCCCCGCCAAAGAAGATAGGCTAAGACAGTTTGAAATGGGGTCATCCATGGCACTGTTCTTGCTTCCTGAGGCACGATTGCGATTTGTTCTCTGAGCGTCACGGGATTCCTCAAAACGTCGATTCCATTGATGAATGCATATCCTGAAGTGGGTTCGAGCTCGGTTGCAAGAGTGCGAACAAGGGTGGTTTTGCCCGACCCATTTCTTCCTATGAGAACAAAGATTCCTTTTGAAGGAATGGAAAAACTCACGGAGTCAAGTGCTTTGCGCTTGGAGTTGCTGTAGATCTTTGTAAGATCTTGGCACTCTACCCTCTCATTGTTGTAATCGCTTGACAAACGCTAACAAGTCATTGTATGGAGATAGTTATCAAAAAGTCTATGCACTATGCGTCTGATTTTCCTAACAGAGATTTCTCTTGATGAGTTTTAGGAAAAAGGTTATTTGTTCTTGCGTAAAAGGATCTCACTTTCTCAGTTAGACGGAGAACTAGTTCGAAGGAAGGTCTTTTTGATATTCACGACTTGGGCTAAATGGAATAACAACGTATACTCCAAAACACCTCGTAATCATAACATCGTTCTAATTTTACTATTCGGCACAGCCAACTTTCTGATTGGTATTGACTCGAGTACTGTTCGTTTACCTCGAGAGAGTTTTCTTTCTGCTTTGCTCAGATGAGTTGTCTATTTCTTGCGATCGGTCGTACTTCTCGCAACTTTACTTCTGCACATTATGATGCACGAATGTGGTAGTGTTAAGTCGCACTCTCAAGTATCTGTTCGGTTTGGTAGGATAGCCTAGTCTTATCGCATATGCTATCTTCATGTACTTAGGAATGCGAAGCACACTTTTGAGCTTGCTTTCGACCGACTTGCCACTGAACACACTTATCACCTGAAATCCTATCCCGAGCGATTGGGCGACGAGCCACATGTTTTCCATGACGCAGCCAAGGCTCAGAATGCCCAAGAAATCTCCCTTAGAAGCGGGCGCCCTCTTTCGCGGATCGTATGTGACAATCAGTATCGATGGACTGCCTTGAATCGTTTCGCTCAGCGGCCTTGGTGGACTCAGAGCTAGCATGTGTAATTTGGATGGATCTCTCCAAAGCGGAGGGAACATTGTACCGAGAACTCCCACTTTCTTTCTAAGAAGCTCTTCTTTCGAAAAAGACATTTGATTATAGTTCTCGCGTAGAAAAGTCTCAGAAATACGAACCTGTATGTTCCCGATTGTTTTCAGGAGCCTTTCGTCGTCCACTAGGAAAATCTCAAAATTTTGCATGTTGTGAGCTGTTGGTGCCCATCTCGTTGCTTCGATTATCATTGTGAGATTCTTCATGCTCACCTTCCGATGCGGATCAAAGGGTCCCCTGCTAGACTGTCTCTTCTCTACAAGTTTCAGTATCTGATTCAAAGAATGCTGTTTCACTCCGCTGTCGCTAATGGGAGGTTTTCTTATGTCGCGCGGATGATACGCAATAGCTACTCACACAATATTGGAACACAAAGGCATGATTTCTAATCGTCGAAGAACATGTAATCGTGTCTGGATATGTGTACTTTAGTAAGATACACATGATACTTTAGCAACGCCAAGAGTTATCATCATACTCGGTCAAATCGGAATCTTTTGCTAGTTTGAAAAAAAGCGAAGAGACCCTTTTCCACAAACTTGGCTGTGCGAGGTAAACTATGTTGTTAATTCTTCTCTTCCACTCTTGACGGAGGCTTTTCGATGCCGAGATGGCTCACCGCTGCTTTGAACTGCTCCTTGGTAGCTGCAGGGATTGATTCCGACACGGACTCAAGAATAAGATTTTGTTGGGCGAGTAGGAGTCGCAGCACATCTCTTTCGGTAAGTATGCCTTCGAGCTTTCCATTTTCAATTGCTGGTAGCCGTCTGATACCAAGTTTGCCCATGAGTGTTATGGCATCCCAGATCGAGGCATTGGTTGAGATAGTGGTAAGTGGCGTGGTCATTACTTCGGTCATCGGAAATCCTAGGTTTTCGGGCTTCTCAGCCATTCTGTTTACTAGATCTCTCTCGGTGAAGATGCCAACGGGCCTGCCATTTTCCAATACTATAACGCTGCCTATGTTTGCCGCCTTCATGAGATTCACACAGTCAATTAGAGGCTTGTTTCCTTCAATCGTTTTGACCTGCTTTGTCATGACGCTTTTGACGGACAAGTCGATTAACGAAAATTTTCTCTCCAAAGATGTCATTTCTTACTTCCACCAGCTTCCTCGACGTTTCATTATCATGCCACAACCCTGATATTTATTCAACCGAGACGATTCTCATTATTGGTAAGCACCACTTGAGTGCTATTGCAAATTTGCGATAAGAAGATGAGCTTTTTTGTGAGACGCCGAATTAGCTCTTTTGGTCTTGGCTGTTTCACCCCATGGTGATTAGATTTCAAAGTGATATGGAAAAAGGGCCAAGCTGAATTTCAAATGAGTGCTTTGATTCAGCGTGATTACTCCCTCAAACGAGGCTAAGATCTGGTGTGTGCTCAAAGAAGAGCTTTGCACAAAGCTGGACGGGTTACTCGATTTTCAGACTCCTAAAACATCTCCGACCCTTTTTCATCCGTTGAGCGAAGAAGGTTCAAAGACTATCATCGAAAGCCAGCAATGCTTGTAGGTTTTTATCCCTTTGAGCAGCAGACAAGGAGTCGACTATAGTAATACTACTGTAAGAGAACAGTAACTCTTATTAAAAAGGAGCTTCTACAATACAAGTGCTTCAAACAAAACCAAAAAAAGGAAAACAACCGAACTGTCTGAGAGAATATTGAGTATCTGAGCGAAGGGTTGCCTTCCCAGTAGAGCTCCTACCCAAGCATGTTGCAGCTCCTTCTCGGAGGCTGGCCTGCTTTTCAGCCAGTCCGATTGGCTCGGCTTTCTTTCTTGGTCTGGGATGGCGTTGCCACCAAAACGGCGCTCCTACTCCATCGATATCAAAACGAAGGCTTGGCTGGATGCGCAAAGAGATGAACAAATGAGAGTGAATGAGGTACCCATGACAAGTCAGAATTGAGTCCTAGTCAGAGTTGCACGGTTCACCTAGAGATTGAAACATCTCTTTCAGAATCGAGGATGTGTGGGTCTTCTTTTCTAAAAGAGGTCCTGCTTATCCACGAAGCGAGATTAACGAAAACAATCGAATGCAGAGTGAATCCATGAATTTTGAGAAGCGTCACTCGCAGACAACCGCCAGAGTGACTGCCACTCGTATGAGGATGGTGCAATCTACACTTACAACACTCCGGAAAGTCGCTTTGTTTTCAAAAGATAGCCGAAACGAAGCCGAGTATGCAATCGCGCAACGACGCAAGAAAGGTGTGCCTTATTGTACTCTCCATCCCTGCAAGCTTGGACATTCTTGCCACACGGAAATAAATTGGCGGATGAGGATCAAAGCGGAACCAATCAAATAGCTTCGCAGCAGGATTGTATTTTTCCTGAAAGAGCTGTTTGAACCCCATTTTTGTGAGCGAAGAGGCCAGTCCACTAGCGTTTTGAAGGACTACAGCAGATTCTGTATCGGCTCTTGTTTCTAGAATTTTTCCCACCGCGAAGATTAAAGCAAAGGCCAAAATGTAGTAGAGCAGTCCGATAAGGAGTGAAAGCGGGTACCATAAGTAAAACACTCCAATGTACATAAGCATGGTCAGTCCGAACAGTATCAGCGGGTCATGACCTTTCACGTGCCCGAGCTCATGCCCCACCACAGATTCTAGTTCGTCGTCTGTGAGTTCCTCAAGTGAGCCAGAAGTGATCATAATTGAGGAGTGTCTAGCGGAGATACCAGTTGCACTTGCATTTGAAATGACGCTGTTTGTGATTACTATCTTCGGAACGGGTCGGTTAAACTTGCTGGAAACTTTCTCAACCAAGGAGTAAACGTTCTTTGTTTTCACTTCGATATCATTTGCAGAAGTATCGATTCCGTTTCGCGATAATATCAATTGGACTGAAGACTTTAGGTCAATTCGGTTCGTTGTTTCATAAACTGATGAACCAACAGAAGGCAGCACCAGCGTGCTAACCTGTTCCCTAATCTCAGCAAGTATTCTTCTGCCAATAGTTCTCAGGAAGACAATGGTCTCCTGCTTTGACTTCACGCTTACTATTGCAACGAGTGGTCTTTCAGCTGTTGGGCGGATATTTCCCAAATTCAGCATCAATCTGTCCGCATAATACAAGTAGACTAGCTGAAATACGATTATCAGAAAGATTGCATAGATTCCAACGAGAATGAGCAAAACGTAACTAAAGATCAGAAATCCCAAGAAGATGTTGGTTGTATTTCCTGAGAATATTCGTTTCAAGATACTTCGCCTAGAACTGCTTGCTTCCTCTGGAGATTCTGAGTGCCTTTCTTCGCCAGATCCGATGTCGAAATACAGAGTACTTTTTCTCGCGTTTAGGAAGTAAGACCAAACAATGTTCTGGACTTCGTCGACCGTTCTGGTGCACAAGTCCAGTTCTGACTGGTTGCCTTTGTCAAAATCATCGAAATTCAGCTCAACTGTCGCTCGGCTGACTTTGAGAGTTACCGAGATCGCTTTCCCAGGAATGCGCTTGTCTCTTTGAAGAATTCCTGTTTCTCTCCATGAAAATGTGAACGCCGCTTTCTTTCTGTCATCGATTCTCGTGAAAGTTTTCCCCTCTACAGAGTGCACCTTCCTGCTCATGTAATATCGGTCAATAAATTCCGCGAGCCCAGATACAGATGATTCAGGGATGTCCTCTTGGATTACGACTCGTTTTGCCGCGAGTGACAGCTCGACCAATTCGCAAAATTGCGCGCAGACTTGTACTTACTGTGCGCGTTTTCGCTTCTTATAGGTTTGCGCACAAACACATCGGCGATAAATAGTTGGATATGCATGGCATAGGTTACTTTGGAGTAACATGCTCTGTTCAATTTAGTATTCCCAGTAACAAACAGATCCTAAGTCGCCTGGTAAGCCGCTTTTTTGGAATGCTCTTTCTGAAGAATCCAGACCTCCCACAGTTGTAAGACTCATTCGTCAGCTAACTCTTCTTCGTCCTCTTTCCAATCTTCTTCAGACTCGTCCTCCGCCTCTTCTTCCGATTCTGCTTCATAATCATCCTCGGCCCGCTCCTCCTTCCTCTTCCTACTCTCTTCCGATTTACTCATTGAGCATCAGGATCTTCGAACACAATTAGGCACTAAAAAAACCTGGCTGAAAGCTTGTGAGAGATCTTCGGTAATCTATTGTCAGAGAGTCGAGAGACGGCTAAAGCAGTTGTGTGCACACAGAAGACTGATACTCGCACAGTTAGTTTAATTGTGCGTACAGCGTGAAGCAATATACTTGCGTTGCGCCAGGAGATAGATCGCTGGTATGATAGGCATTTTCGCAGGAAAGGGTGGGGTAGGCAAGACAACCTGCGCTGCAGCAAGCGCGCTTCACTATGCGTCTTTAGGACAACGCACTATGGCTATCTCAACCGATGCAACCCCCTCGCTATCTCACATTTTTGAAGTGACCACAGGTGCAAAGCCTGCTGCAGTCCGGCAATCACTGGACATAAACGAGCTGGGATTGGATCAAGTCAGGGGGCTCTGGGACAGAAAGTTTGGGAAAGAAGTATACGATGTCTTTTCCACTTTTGTGTCCATCGATTATCCGGACTTTCTCGAATTCATGACATCCTTGCTTCCTGGCCTCGCAGAAGAGTTCATGATAGATTACATCAGAGATCTCAGCAATGCAAGAAATTACGATACGATAATCTGGGATACAGCACCTCTGGGGCAGACTCTTGCGCTACTGCGGACACCAGCCATGCTGGCGGAGCATTTGAGGATGGCCCCTCGCGTCTACTCCAAGCTCAGGAGAGGCCAGCAGAGGAAGGAATCGGTTATGGATATCATCAAGCGCTGGCGCGATCTTTCAGAGGCGAGCGTGGACTTTCTTCGTACTCAAGTTGAATTCACTGTGATAACAATACCAGAGGCCCTCGCTGTCGAACAGTTGGGCGGTGTGTTCGCTGAGCTAAATAAATTTAATTTCGTTGTGAAGCAGCTAGTGATTAACAACGTGGTTACCTCGCCAGATTCGAACTTTCTGAGGACAAAGGCCTCCGAGCAAGAGAAGTATATCAAGTTCCTTCGTGAAAAGTTCGGGGATTTGAGAATAGTCGAGGTGCCGATGTTTCCTCACGAAATCAAGGGCATGGATAGAATTAGGGAAGTGGAGCGCGTGCTCTTTCAATGATCCAGCGAAGGATCGATTTTTCGAGTTCGCTTAGCTCTGTGTCAGTTTTTCAGCCATTTGGCCCTTTTGCTGAGCTGGCCTTATTGGCTTTCTAGCGCGAGACTCTTTCCCGCGCAGTGAGGACGCCACTGCTGCCAAAATTGAAAGTCCGGCGCTGACATAGAACGCGGCTTGAAGCGAAGACATGAACACGTGAGCAATCGTGGTTGGAAACCACTCCAAACCAGTGAGAATGGAGATCGTCTGACTGCTGAGAAGTGAGGTCACGCTGCTTGGCAGAGTAGCTATCATCCCAGCCACTGGATTGTATCCTAGGAAGGCTGAGAACATTGCTTCCGTTGGAGATAGTGAAGTGAAGTACGGAATGACCTGCGAAGGCGCACCTGCTTGAGCCAGTGCTGATGCAAACGCGCCGGGAAGACCATTTGAGAGGAAAAACACAATTACCGCAAAGAAGACAGAAATGCTGACCATCATTCCCGTGTTTTGCATCGTGCTCCTCATTCCTGCAGCCGCACCCCGATGTTCTTCAGGCACTGAGTCCATCACCGATGCAGTGTTGGGAGAAGCGAACATTCCCATCCCAACGCCCTGAACGTAAATCAGAAATGCAAACTCGGTATAGTAGAAATTGTAAGGAAGCGCCGCAAGGACCAGAAATGTCCCAGCAGTTATCACCATTCCCAGTGTCGAGAGTCCTCTCGCACCATACTTGTCGGAAAGCCATCCGCTAATCGGTCCCATCGTTATGAAGCCTGCAGAAAGTGGAAGCAAATAGATTCCCGCCCAAAACGGCGTGTCGACGTAGTTTATGCCATGTAGTGGTAGCCAGATGCCTTGCAAAAGAATGCTCAGCATGATCATTACCCCACCCCTTGCAGCCGAGGCAAGGAAACCAGCAAATATTCCAGCCGAAAACGTTCGAATTTTGAACAGGCTCAGCCTAAACATCGGGTACCTAACTTTACCTTCTATGAAAGGAAAAGAAACCAATAGTGCTGCACTTACTATGAGACCGGCTACAACGTAGGGGTCAGACCAACCCATTGAGGAAGTCCGGTATGGCAATAGTCCATACGTGAGAGAAATGAGGAGTATAGTCAGACCAGCAGCGAAAGTAATATTGCCCCAAACATCTATCTTTTGCCCTCTGCTCACGACGCCAATCTCCTTTAGTTTCCAGTATGACCAGATCGCTCCAAAGACTCCGACGGGGACGCTAACAAGGAAAACGTACCTCCAGTATATGGTGGCCAGAGTTCCACCAACAACGAGCCCGATGAACGAGCCTGCAAGACCAGCTATTTGGTTTATGCCAAGGGCCTTCCCAAGCTCTTTTTCTGGAAATGCATCTGTGATTAGCGCGGCACTATTTGAAAACAAAAACGATGCCCCTACTGCCTGAATCATTCTGAAGAAGATAATTTCCAGGGCACCCAGATTTCCTGTATTCGGTGTGAGGTAAAGGAGTGTCGAACCAACAGCAAATATGGCGAAACCAAGATTGTACAACCTTACCCTTCCGTACATATCTGATATTCTACCAAAGGTAACAAGAAGGGTGGCGGTAACGATCATGTAACCGAACAGTATCCAGATAAGATACTGGAACGATGTCATTGGATCAAGCTGGATTCCGCGAAAAATCGCGGGAAGTGAGATCAGAACGATAGTACTATCTATTGATGACATCAAAACTCCTAGTGTCGTGTTTGAAAGCACGACCCACTTGTATTGCACCATTAAGACACTCACTCTCGCGATTTAACTTTAGCTCGAATTATGACCAATCGAGATATCTCGTTCTTTCGAGGTATCTCGTCAAATTCTGAATAGTTGCAAGCTATTTGGCCGTATTAGGGTGATATACGATTCTCAAGTCTGATAATGAAAAGTCGGAGGCGCGATCGTTTCTCTATTACATGCTCTAGTTGTGTTGATAAGTTGTATCATTTATTGAAGGAGTAAGTCAAATTGCTAGATCGATCGAATCAGAATTCAATTCTACTGTTTTGCTAGTTGTAAATACCCTCACAGCAGTATTTTCTATGGGTTTGTTTTCCATCGAATGGAAAAATTGAGGCCCTTTGATGTGATAGCTTCGAACGGTATACCCGAACCGGAGTAAAAGTTTGACAACCATTCATATGCGTGCAGCCTTAGATCCTGGATGTAAACCATTAAAGCTTCAATCGCCATTACTGCGATGTTGCCTATAACCGCTGCAAAAATGCCGATCAAACCTAAGCCTAACGCTTCGTTTGAAAGTGTGGCGAGTATTGTCCCTAGCACCAAGAGTATACCAAGTCTGAGGTAACTTATGGTGTTCATAAAGAATTCAAACGGTTTTACCAGTCCATCCAGAAGTCCCATCGCAACCGACCTGAGCATTCTAAGGCGGCCACGATTCGTTTCGTAACTTATGACAGCCCGGCCAATAACCAGTACGCACAAAGACACAAGAAAGATTGGCAAGGAGACTTCAGTAACAAGATACACAGGGAGATTAACTCCGAATAATTCGTTAAAGAATGGAGTCGGCGTTCTATTAGTTAGGAGACTACCAAATTCTAGGTTTGTTCCCGCGAGAGCTAGTGTAAGCGGTACTGCGGAAGAATATAAGAGAATAGTAGGAAGACCCGAGAGAAAGGCCTCTGCATAGTCATTTGAGCGTAACCTGTTCAGTAAAGACATCCAATATCCAGTGACCAAGTGGAAAGTTCCAACGATAATGCTGACTTCCAGCCAAACTATTACAGATGCAATACTGAATCCTCCGGCGAGCACAGCCGGGAAATGCGAGGAACCAAAAAGACGCAAGGGGCTTTCGAATTCAAACCCAAAGAATAGGCCTCTGAGCAGCCCAATTACCGCCGAGGCAGAACCCAGGACCATCAGTAACTTTCCCCAGTAGTTGTAATTCCCTCGAAACATTCGTGCAAGCAAGTAACCGAACAAAAAGAGAACAATCCCCTGACCTAAATCGCTGAACATTATACCAAAGAACAATGGAAACACGACTGCGGTGACGGGTGTAGGATCTATCTCATTGTATCTTGGAAATCCTTTGACGAGCGTAACATTTTCGAAAAGCGAAATACCGCGCCTGTTGGAAAACAACGTCGGGACATACGGCTCATTGGCTTCATCTTTTCCGACTGGTTCATAGGATATCAGAAACTCTCCAAGTAGTTCTGCGAATCGATTGGCTTCCTTGGTTGGAATATATCCCTCCAAGATGTACGTCCTTTTTGATTCGAAAGAAAATCTTACTCTCCTCAGGTTGTTGAAAGTTGAAAGTGCCGCTTCTCTGATAGCTTCGATCTTGCGATAGATGTTTCTCCGCGAAGAAGGATCAGATTTTGCAACATTCGATTGCAGGTTGATTAATTCACTCGATAGGAGTTGTATCAGGTGTTCCGGATCCTTCGAATCAAAAGTGATTATGCCTGTCCCGGAGGACACAGTCTCGCTTAGGTAGTTCTCAGGAAGGAGATGGGATGCATCGGAGTAAATTCCTTGAGCTTTTGAAGAAAGTATGAGCAACTCGATGCTCTGAACTAGCCCGTCCTTCTCAAGTGGGTGATACTGGCCGAACTCGCTAAGCCTAACTAGCAGAGTTTGTAGTTCGCTCTTAGGGCAAAGCAAAACGACATGGTCTAGCCGGGCTACAGCCAATTCAAATGCGCTGACCCATGTTATTATCTTACAACCAGCACTGGACAGGAGGCGTATTCGACGATGCCTGCTGCTACACTGCCCATCAGTAGCCTCCGTGATTGTGTCCGTCCTCTAGTGCCGGATACAATCAGGTCAACGGATTGGTTTTCAGCATAACCCAAGATCGCGTCAAGTACAGAGTAAGCTCCAACGAGTATCTCTGTCTTGATTGTGATATTGTGGGTCGCAGCGATGGATTCTACATCTTTCATCCATTTCTTAACTGGCTTTTTTGCCTGTTCGTAATAATCTGCAATTTCGCCTGCTATCTCGACTTGAGGAGTTGCGACAACATGCAGCGCAGTAAGCGTTGCTCCTTCCTCTTTTGCGATTCTTGCCGCATGATCTACTGCTTTCATACTTACTTCTGAGCCGTCAACAGCTACCAGTACACGCTTGAACGACATTTTAGAAATCAAAGTGGTAGATCCAGATTGAGACGGTTCCTTTAGCAATATGAACTCTAACACGATTATCAATTTTGAGAAAATGCTTAGGGAGCAGAACGTAATAGTGCTACGTGTTTCGGTCAGGACGAGTAGCCACTTTGAGGAGTAATGACATCATTTTCCAATGTAGATTGATGTGTCATAGCGACCGATTAGCCTGTGGAGACTATGGCTGACCTCTTCGACCAGACCCGAGGCCATAATACGTAGCAGAGTTGGCGTAAATTTGAGCCCAACCGCGCTACGCCACTCCAATTCGTTTTTGCTGAATAGCGAATCCACATTTGCCTGCATTACCTCATCTCGAATCTTGTGAAGCTCGTCGCTTCTCTCATCTTGAGGAAGGGCAAATGCCCTTACCATCGCGTCCAATGCTTGTTTTGCAGTTTCTCTGTGTCTTTTGACTTCTTCGTATGTGGGTCGATCAATCAATCCATAACGAAATTTCAGCTCATTTATTGCCGATGCTACATCATAGCTCACTTCAAGAATTTCGCTGCGACTCAGCACATCAGTTTCATAAGAGAGTATTGTCTCCCATGTTGGTTCAAGCAGTGCCTCTCTGTGTTCTTCAAGGGTTTGGTGAAAGTGCTTGTAACCGTACTTCGAGTCTTCGAAGGCACCACAACCGGGGTCCAGAAACGGACCCAAGGGCGCCACGAAGAACTGTAATCGCCGGTCAGCATTGAACTTCTGGATCAGATGTTCACAGTACGCGACAGTGGAGAACGCATCTTCTCTGGTCTGGTGAGGTATTCCTATCATGAAGAACAGGTCCAGCTTACGGCATCCGTGAGAGAGAGCGCTTGAGATTGTGTCTTCGATTTTGGTGTTTGAAACAGGGAACTTTAGTTCGCCCAGTTTTCGCAAATTCTCATTGGGAGTCTCTATGGTCAGCTGCATGCTCCAATTTGAGACGCTTTCTTGTACCATGCGAAAATATTCGTCTCCGGCAGGGAAGAATAGCTCGAACACAAATTCATTTGAAATTCTTTCTTTTTTCAGCAACGCAAAGAATTTTTCCGCTCGCTTCAGTCCGCCCATGCGTGGATCATGGATTATCATTATCGGGCTGCGCGTGAAAGAGCAGATCGACCTGATATCATAGATCAGTTTCTCTGGTGACCTGAAGGCCGGTCGCTGCCTATTGCATATCTTCTCGTAAGCGGAGCGTGAACCACCACACGTCGAGCAGTTCAATGTACACCCTCTCGAATTTAGTAGCATAGTAGTCGGATACTTGAGCCAGCGTAGATAGGGTATGAGATTCTTCAAGCTACGATACTTAAAGACAGATTTTATGGCATACGCATAATCTGGAATGTCAATGTAATCCAATTCCTTTGGCATGAAAGTCAAAGGATTGACTACTATCTCTCCGTTAGGGCGCTTTCGAATGACTGGCCCTTACGAATGTAAGAAAGTAATTGTCGGGTTGGTTCTTCCGTGGAATCACCGCGCATGACTAAGTCGACATACGGATACTTGATCAGCTCTTCGTGGTAGTATGTTGATGACAGGCCTCCGAGAAGGACTAAACTATCGGGATGAAGTTTCTTTACTAATTCTGCCACTGCGAGTGCCCCGTGCGCGTGGGGAAGCCAGTGCAAATCAATCCCGACGACACTAGCATGTATTTTCTCGATTTGCTTTGCTGCGTCAAATTGAGGTTCGCTGAGCATTCTATAAGCAAGGTTCACTATCTCCACATTGTAGTGGTTTTTTCCTAGGTAAGATGCTATGCTCGTCAAACCTGCTGGATACATCTCGAACTCATCCGTTGATGGTACAGCGTCGGCAACCGGGCCTTGAACGATAGTCTCGGCTCGGAAATCGTATACTGACGGGGCATGAATTAACGCCAAATCGAGACGAAAGATGTCTCTAATTCCCATTGAAGTAATCACCTTTCGCTGCGAGCTTGGCTAGAGGTGGATCTGAGTAAAGTTAATGATATAGTAGGTCGGATCAAACGTGCATCACAAAGGGTACGTGGCCGCGAGAACGCTATCAATTCAAACTCGCGTACTAATTCACCGTCCGTTTGACTTGTTAAGCTAGCAGACGATTCTCACAAATGGTAATTGGGAGCGAAATAGGAAAGGTTCGACGAAGAATCTATTTCTTCGCTATCCACACCAGTGCTCCGACTTCGGCAGCTGTCAGGAAGAGCACAAGATGTGCCATCGCATCTTCGAAAATGTTTACAGAGAGGCTCTGGATTAACGGTGAGACCGCAACAAAGATGAAGACTAATACTGCAAAACAAGCACTGAGCGAGTACGCGAGCCTCACGCTGACGATCTGATAATGGTGCTCCATGCTCCCTGCGAGTGAGTTATGGTTCAAAGTTGTTTTAAAGTGGCGAGACGATTATCAGTGTTGAGAACGATAGGTTGAGCATTTCAATAGAGGAAACATTCCTACGAAACGTAGGAATATGCTCACCACCAGCGGAGTCGTTGGTGCCCCGCAGTTTCCGGATATCCTGGACTCAGGTCGAAGTGCTCAGACTTCCGCTCACCTGAGACAACTCAGGGATTCCCTCCACGACCTTTCCAGAAGAGACATCCACGGTAATAGAGCCCTGCTGCCTGATCAACCCGGCAATTAGTTCCCGATCGGAGTCGCTTATTACAAGTCGCATGACTCTCGGTTCAACGGTTTCGAGATCATCCGAGTAGGCAGGCTCGCCGTGGTGCGAAATGTCCAGACCCATCTCTTCTTCCTCCGGTTTCACTCGTAACCCGATAACGAGATCAATCACCTTCAGGATCACGCAGGTCATCACAAAAGAATAGCCCCACGAGGCTCCGACCCCTATTGCCTGCACGAGAAACTGGTGCGGGTTTCCGTAGAACAGTCCGTTGCCGCCCAGAGAGTTTGCGGCCACCGTCGCAAACAGTCCAGTGGCAAGCGCGCCCCATGTGCCGCCGACTCCGTGAACGCCCCACGCGTCCAGCGAGTCGTCTATCTTTGTCTTGTTCCTGAAACTCACTGCTAGAAAGCAAAAGACGCCAGCGCCAATGCCCACAGCGAGCGCACCCCACACGTTGACAAAGCCAGAGGCTGGAGTGATTGCGACTAGACCCGCAACCGCCCCCGATGCAGCTCCGATTATGCTAGGCTTTCTTGTGTAGTACCAGCTCATGCACATCCACGCGAGAGCGGCAGCAGCTGTCGCGGTGTTCGTCGTCATGAACGCGTTAGCTGCCAGAGCACCCGAAGTCAGGGCAGAACCGGCATTGAAGCCAAACCACCCAAACCAGAGCAACGAGGCCCCGAGCAGGACGTATGTGGAATTGTGTGGCTCGAATTTCTTCTTCCCAAATCCTAGTCTCGGTCCCACAACCATGGCCGCAGCGAGAGCCGCCACACCCGAACTGATGTGCACGACAGTACCGCCCGCGAAATCGAGTATTCCGAGAGAGTGCAACCATCCCGTTGAACTCCAGACCCAGTGAGCAATCGGGTCGTACACAAAGGTAGCCCACGCCACAATAAAAACAACGAAGGAGGAGAATTTCATCCTGCCCACGATGGCTCCCGTGATCAACGCAGGAGTAATCACGGCGAACATCATCTGGAAGAGCATGTAGACGGAGGCAGGTATGGTCGGAGCGTAGCTCGGATCTGGGTTTGCGCCCACGTTGTTCAGCCCCAGATAGCTCAAGTTTCCTATCAAGCCGTGAAAGGCGTCA
>JAKAPU010000220.1 GCA_021806865.1 archaeon | reverse complement strand
GAGCATCAAGGAGATGGGAATAATGGAAAACATTGTTGTCCTGTTCGAGACTGCCTGCAAGAATGGGATTTGGACTTCAATCGAATGTTCTTTAGAATGTGAAATGTCATCAATGTCAATAATGGTGGAATCCTTTGCAAGATCTCTAGCTGCGTCTTCTTCCACATCAACATCCCCAAGGGGTGTTCTCCAAGCTTTGCTTGACGAAACACTGACTCCACTTCCAATTCCGTAGTGGTTTGGGCCGAGGATAATTGCGATCACCTTCTCTTTCGCATTGGCTACAAAGAAATCGTGTGCGATTGAGTACGAGCGGGCAGCTACAGGTCCTGAATACGCATAGCCTGCATGCGGAACTATCAGGCACTCGATGGCTTCTGTCGTGGTTGTCGCCACTCCCTTGCTCGGAAATTTCCCGGGCCCAAGAGGGCTCGTGAAACATCGGTGAATCTCCTCGAACAGATCCTCTCGCTCCAGAGGATAAAAGAGTCCTGCGACTGCAGGCTGCCTGATGGACTTTTGACTCAACAGAACGTCAAGTTAGTTTGTCGCGCGAAGTTCTTAGTTAAGAGCTTTCGTATGATTGCTCTTCGTCTTCCTCAACCAGCCGCGTCTCAAAGTCTTCGATCGTGTACTTCATCTGCTGATCTGAGGTGATCGCTCCGGAGTGAAGCAATACGTGCCTAGCAAGTAGCCAGAATATGGCAGCAAGCGCACTTCTCCCCCTGTTGTTAGCGGGTATGACAACATCGACGTTTGCAGTGACATTGTCCGTGTCGCATATCGCGATTACTGGTATTCCGAGTTTTGCAGCTTCGTCGAGTGCCTGGAAATCAACCGCAGGGTCAGCTACGAGCACAATCTCCGGATCAATGTGGCGAGGAAACAGCGGGTTTGTGAACGTGCCCGGCATGAACCTTCCCGTGAGAGCAACAGCCCCCGTCACTTCGCAGAACTTTTCGATCGGAGTCTTTGCATACTCTCTTGCCGAGTACACAACCACCCAACCAATCTCAGCGCGCGCAATGAATTTTGCAGCCGTGTCTATTCTACTTAGCGTCTTTGAAACATCAAGTACGTGTAACCCGTTCGCTTGAGTCCTGCTTACAAACTGTGCCATACTCTTGGTTTTTACAAGAGTGCCTATTCTAATTCCTGTGGAAAGAAGTGCTCTCTCAGACAATCCGGGCGCAACTGTCGCCTCGGCAGAGCCTTCTTCCTCAATTTCGTTGTCCTGAGCCAAGTTTACTAAAACCGATACCGAACGACTGCTTGCGCTGTTTATAAAATCCTTACCATTTGACCTGCGTCTTCAGTTCCCAAAGAATCCTCACGAAGCTGCCAGCAGACGCATGTTTCCTTAGTCAATATGTGGTTCGGCTAGCCAATGTACGAGGTGCTCGAAGTATCGAACTTTGTGACGACTTCGTACTCCTTTGAAGTGGGCAAAGTGACCTTCTCGAGTTGAGGATACATTTCGAGCCAGTTTCCAACAGCAAGTTTTACTGTCAGATGGTCGCTGCCAAGTGTATTCGCGCACATTCTTTGAGACATACGCCTCACTTGGTGCTCATCCAGATAGCCGAGACTGTGCAAGTACTCGTGCATCAGCACCATGAATACGAAGGCGTTGATCTCTCTCGGATCCTTGGTAACCCGTCGAAATGCCGAAACCAGCGATTTATTGAGTACTATGACATTCGAAGCAATTGGATGATAAGCTCCGACTGTGTTCTGCATTGAAGCAAGCACAAGAGTCAGCCCAGCTCGATGCTGACCGAGTTCCATTTCGACTACGCGCTTTACAAGCTCAAAAATCTCATCGTAATCCTGAGCCCGGTCAACGCGCCTTCTCAACTCTGATTGCTGTGCCCTCTGTGCGTCTCCGAACGGGTTGCCTTGAGAATTCATCATTTCACTTTATGCGATCTTGTTCTTGGACAGAAATCTTTCGTAAAATTCTGAGGGTGCAGCGCCTATTGCTTGGTCGAGCGCTTTCCCATTGCGGAAGAGCATGACTGTTGGGATGCTCATGATGTTGAACCGCATCGCTAAGTTCTGATTTTCATCGACGTTTACCTTCACAACCTTCAGCTTCCCATCGTATTTCTGTGCGAGTCCTTCTATGACTGGCGAAACCATTCTGCATGGCCCGCACCACGGTGCCCAGAAATCAACAATAACAGGAATTTTTGATTCCTCTACTTCCTGCTTCCAGTTGAAATCCGTTCCTACTACAATTTGTTTTGGCATAAATTTCCAGTTTCCTTTACAACATATTTAAGGGTTCTGTCCCGAACTTCCGTAATCTATCCCGTGTGGCTCTTTTGGGATGCGAGTCTGAAACAGATGCGACGCCTACCATTCTCTGAGTCGGTCTTTCTTAGGTACGTCTCAACTATCCCGATCCGTTCAAGCAGATCCATGTGATCCATAACTGTTGAATAGGAAGCGCCAGTTTCCTTTGAAATATCATCAGCGGTCTTGTCCGACTGTGACAGCGACTGAAGGATTTTCACTCTGGTATCGCACGGCGTCACTAGTTTGTAATCTCCAATTTCGATAACACAGAACGATCCCATTCGACTGGAGATCTCTTTCACGTTCAAGGTGTCAATAAATGAAGAGTTTGTGGCTTTTTAGTATTTAGGTGATATCCCGAATAATCGGGAATTATTCCTAGAATCTGTCGCCTGAGAATTCCAGATGTCTCTTCCAGAGTGCCTCATTGTAAGGCATCAGCTGGTCGATTACATCCATGCTTGAGATGAGCATTCTTCGGCAGCAGTAACGCTTCAAACCCAAGGAGTCGAGCACCTTTTTGGGGTCTTCTCCATTTTTGACCCGCTGGGTAAACTCGCCGTACTTGTCAGCCACGAGCTTGCCGCACGTGAAACATCGCACAGGAATGATCATTGGAGTATTCTACCTGTATGATTTCTGTCGTCTGCGACGGGCTCCGGGTCCACCAAACTTTTTGGTTTCGGACTGCCTTGCATCACCGGATAGAAGGTGCACGTCGTGCTCGATGATTCGTCTGCGCAATTCTTGACCCCTAGTCCAGTCAACCAGAGCCTTGGAAATCGCCATAGCTGCGGCCTCTGCCTGCCCCATGAAGCCGCCTCCGGAGACTCGAACATCGATGTCCACCTTGTCCCGCAGCTCGCCTGCGAGCACTAGCGGTGTCAACACTCTTTGACGTGCAACAGTCGGCATCATAATCTCTGCGGGAACGTTGTTCACTCTGATCTTTCCAGTTCCAGGCATTATGGCAGCGGTTGCCCTAGCTTGTTTTCTAGAACCCGAGTACAATTTGGTCTTTCTTGTTGTCAATTGATACTACGCTCCTGCACCTTTCCAACCGATTCGTTCAGCCACTTCACCTAGCGGCACATAATAAGCGATGGGCTTCGTTGCTTTTGCTTCTTCGAATGTGGTGAATGGCACTTTACCGAGATCTTTCGGAACCTCGCCGTAGACTCTCAATCTTTTGAGCGCGGCGGCTCCGCTTGGTTTTCTCCTTGGAATCATCCCTCTTACCATTCTTGTGAGAATGCCCTCAGGAGTGCGCGGGTGAAAAGGTCCATGTTTTGGATGGACGACGCTCGCAATCTTGAGCCTATCAAAGAAGGCAGACATCACGCTCGACCTCTGACCTGAGAAAAGCGCCCTTTCTGCATGCACGACCACCACACTGTTTCCCTGCAGCAACAACTTTGCCACTTTTGAACAAAGGCGACCAGCGATTTGTCCGCTGGCGTCCACGTAGTATGTTTTTACTTGAATTTCCTTAGCCAAGAATAACTACACCTTTTGCATCCTTTGCCGAATTCATGAAATCTGAGATGCTCAGGCATTTTCCGCCCGAACCTACGATCTTTGCCTTTGCACTGTTCGAAAATGAGTAAGCTGCCACAGTGACCTCGTGATCTATCGATCCTGATCCGAGTACTTTGCCGGCCACAATTATCTTCGATCCCGCCTTCGAGTGTCTGGAGATTTCCGTCACGTTGACTGCCGGTCGAATCTTCCTGCTCGATAACAATGCCTGTGAAACATCTTGCCAAATCTTCTGTTTGGTCTTTTTGGAGTGTTTCTCCAAATCTCTTCCGAGTTTCAGTCTGACTTGATCTTCGATCATTTCTAATCACTACGCAGCTACTTGGGTCGCAAATTCCTCAAGGCTCTTTTGCAATCTCTCTACCGCTCTTACAAATATTTCCGGAGCGGGTATAGAACCAACAGATTCGATGTACAGTTCGAATTCGTCAGGCTTGCCAGTTTCAATCAACACTGAAGCCGAAGTTGGTTGCCACTTTGCATGCTCGCTTCCCTTACCCAGTCGGGCATAT
>JAKAPU010000219.1 GCA_021806865.1 archaeon | reverse complement strand
CCGTTTAGAAGTTGCCCGTACAGAACTGCCAACACGGAACTGGCTGGCGGGAAAACGGTAATCGGAACGACGCCTGTTTCTGAGATTATTTGCCACACGAGAAGGATGGATAGGAGTATCCCAACTCCCCCTGCTGCGTACGCAAAGTCCACAATCTGGTTTTTTCTCACGCGCGCAACACTCTAATCTTTTCCAATATTCTGTTTCGGAAAGCGATAAAATTCTGATTGCTCCGGGTTGTGATTTGGTCTCTGGGATAACTCAAATCAACATCAACATAGTCTACTACGTGTGCCGGACGACTACTCAGAACTATCACCTTTTGTGACACGTAAACTGCTTCATCAATATCATGGGTAACAAATAGAATTGTAAGCCTCATGTCCTCCCACAGTTTCAAAAGTTGGTCCTCAAGGGCAGTTCTGGTCTGTGCGTCGACCGATGCGAACGGCTCGTCCATCAAAAGTATTTTCGGGTCCGGAGCAAGAGCTCTGGCTATGGCAACTCTTTGTTGCATGCCACCAGAAAGCTCCCATGGATAGTAATTCTCAAACCCTTTCAATCCCACTTCTTCGAGGAGCTTCTTTGCGTGTTCCCGAGCTTTCTGCTTTGGCATTCTATCTTCAATTGGGAGCATGACATTGCGCAGGACTGTTCGCCAGGGAAAAAGCGAACGGTTATACTCCTGGAATACTAGAGTCATGCCATTCGTCGGTTCCAGTACAGGAGTGCCAGATATGGACACCCGGCCAGACGTTGGCCTCTGGAGACCTGATATACACCTCATGATAGTGGTCTTGCCGCATCCTGAAGGACCGACGAGTGAAGTGAAACTCTTCTCACTGATAGAAAAACTCAATGAATCCAGAACTTGTAAATTGATGCGCCCAGAATATCTCACTTCAAGATCCGAAATTTCAAGTAATTCTGTCATATTAATTCACCTCGATCCGAGCGCGACAATACTACTCCAACAATGAGATTATGTGAACGTGCATTCGTATTATCAGCGAGGTAGATAAACGCCCGGTCTGCAGGTACGAAAGCATTTCTCTGCCCTTATGGTCAGTCTTCGTCACCTCGTGCCAGGAGGGGAGACGCCTAAAGGGAAACGCACCATGGCTTTGATAACCTCAGGCAAACAGATCGGTCGACAGATATTTGAGTCCGGAGTCAGGAATAATCGTTACCACATCTCCTCCTTCAAGGTCTTGACCCAGTTTCACGATAGCTGCGACATTTGCTCCAGCCGAGAATCCCGCGAATATGCCTTCCCTTTGTGCTAGCATTCTGGCTGCGGCTATGGCCTCAGAATCTGATACGGTCAAGTAACCATCCACCAATCGTTCATCCCAAAACTTAGGTTTGAACGCGTAGCCTCCACCCTGTATTCTATGCCTTGTGGAAATAACTCTGCCTCCAGCCAAGTACGGCGCTAACTCTGGCTCTACTGCATAGCATTTTATTGATGGGTCATGCTTCTTTAGAGCTCGCGATACCCCAACAAACGTTCCCCCCGAACCTACATACGCTACGAAAGCATCGAGTTTGCCTTCCATCTGCTCCCATATCTCCTCTCCTGTAGTCAATTCATGCGCCCTGGCGGCTTCGGGATTGTTGAACTGGTCAGGCCGATAAGCGTGGAGCTCCTCTTTCAAAACCACCGTCTTTTGTTCCACAAGTTCCAAGTCCTCACCGGAAACAAAGCCGGGCCTACCGCCAGGGGCTTGAGGTACCAGAATCACGTCGGCGCCCATAGCAGACAGCATCTTTCTTCTTTCAACCGAATTGCCTTCAGACATCACTGCCACAAATCTGTAACCCTTGACCGCACATACCAAGGCCAAACCAGTGCCCATGTTTCCGCTAGTCCTCTCAATGACCGTGTCACCTGGCCGTATCAGATTTTTCTCTTCTGCCTCTTCTATCAGCCTTTTCGCCACACGATCCTTAACGCTCAGACCAGGGTTATAGAACTCAAGCTTCGCGTGAAACCTCAATCCCCTGCGATTCGAAATTCGGCTGAGAGAAACAAGGGGTGTTCTGCCAATGGCTTCCAACACACTGCCGACCGGCATACGCAAACCTAACCGCTAACAGATTCCCCTAGAGATTTAAAACTGTTTAAGAGAAATTTTGTAATGACAAGAGAGAACAGTCTTTTTACGTATCGCTCAATTCAAAAAGAGGAGCAAGCATCTCTCCAAACCAATCTCATCGGAACAGCTTATAAGATTCTTTACCATTTCGAGATATGAAATGGTTAACTGGAACGAGGTCAGAAAGAACTTTCCTGTCACAGAAAAATATGTGTATCTGGATTCTGCCTGTTTCTCGGTGACGTTTTCTGCGGCTGTTAGAGAAATAGAGCAGTTCGTGGAAAGGATGCTGTACTTCGAGGAGCATTCGTGGGCCGACAGGAAGAAGGATGAGACGAGAGAAGAGGCTGCCAAACTCATGCACGCATCAAGGAACGAAGTTGGTTTGGGGGAAGGGGCAACTTACGGCCTTAATGTTTTCGCCCGCACTGTATCAGATCAACTCCGAGAAGGCGACAATGTCGTCACCGCAGATATGGAATTTCTTCAATCAACTCTTCCTTGGTTAGCACTTTCGAAGAAGAAAGGTATCGAGTTAAGGCTTGTCAAGAACACTGACGGAACCTACAAGACTGCCGACTTCGAGCGATTAATAGATGAACGGACCAAAGTAATCTCTGTCAGCTCGGTTCAGTGGAATAATGGTTTCAAGCTTGACGTAGAGGAAATAGGCGAGATTGCTGAAAAAAAGAACATATACTTTGTGGTAGACGCAGCTCACCATTTAGGCGCGGCAGAACTTGATGTGCACAAGGCAAAGATTGATTTCATGTCATCGAGCGGACACAAGTGGCTTGTGTCACCCTTCGGCACAGGTCTGTTTTACATGAGCAACAAGCTGCTTGATACCTTAGAACCAGATCTGTATGGATACATGAATGTGAAACCTCCGAGGAACTTGAACCGGATGGGCGAGTACTTCGAAGTTCCTGATGCAAACCCTGCGGAGGAATTCAAGTTCGTTGAACAAGAGGCAAGGAAGTTTGAAACCGGTGGAACATCCAACTATCCAGGCGCAATTGGTCTTGCTGCGTCTCTTAGACTGTTCAATGAAATAGGCATGGATAATATTGCCGAGAGAATCCTTGATCTGGGCGATTATCTCATTGAAGAATTGCAAAAAATTGGGCCGAGAATAGTATCGCCTTTGGATAGGGCACACAGGGCAGGGATAACAACGTTTCGAATGTATGAAGACCCAATTGAGGATAAGAAGTTGCAATTATGGCTCAAGAGCCAAGGAATTTTTGTCAGCATAAGGTATACCTCCAGCATCGGCGGAATAAGAGTTTCGACGCATTTGTACAACAATGAAGAAGATGTGGACAAGCTAATCGACGCAATCAGGATGTACAACAAGAGTCATTGAACATTGCAAGGGGAAAATGTATCAATATATGAACCGCGCAAGAGAATCCGTTATTTGTGCAAGAATCGAGCAACATCATTTGTCGCTCCTAAAATGCGGGATGATTTGTGATCCAATTAGCCCTATTGCCTCCTTCGGATCTGGCCCTAGAGGTGCGCCAATTGATACTTGAGTGATACCATTGCGTTCGAGTCTTTCTATTTGTTCAATACAGTCATTAGGCGTTCCAACAATAGCCAGTTTCATCATATTATCCGAAACTAGCTTCTTCGCGCCTTCGTAGTCTCTTTTCATCACTAATTCTTCTATTGGTGCAAAATCGGCAGGGGTGAGCCCAATCTTCTGGAGGGCCCAAGGCCGAAACTTCATCCCTGGACTAAAATAGGCAATGACGTACCGAAGTGCATCTTCGGCCGCTTTGCCATCTTTCGACACAGATAACCAAACACAAGCGACTCTCGAAATATCATCTATGTTTCGCCCAGCTTTCTTTGCCCCCTCCGCAACAAACTTCAGAGGATATTCAGCGGACTCTGGAGGGGTCGCCATCGGAAGGGTACCATCTCCAATCTCTCCTGATAATCGAAACATTTCCTCGTTACCTCCAGAGATGTAGATTGGAATCTTCTCCCTTAATGGCTTGAATCGCAAATAGCAATCACTGCCCCACCTGAATATGTTTCCGTCGTATCCGACGCCGCCCCTTAGAGTCCTTCTTATGATCTCAACGCATTCGCGCGTTGTATTCAGGAGATCGAAGTTATCTGCAAGACCTAAAGAGTCAAATCCTCTCTTGCCATGAGATCCTACTCCCAAGACCACTCTGCCTGATGTAAGCTCGTCCAGTGTTACGGCATACATGACTATCTCAGAGGGATCTACAGAATAGGGTTTGAAATTAGTTCCCAACACGATCCGTTCAGTTCTGGCGGCCACTGCGGGGATTAGCG
>JAKAPU010000218.1 GCA_021806865.1 archaeon | reverse complement strand
GATCTCTAACGCTGTATGCTCGTCTACTGCCGCGACGGCCAGCACTGGATCACCTACATATCTCAAATGGCTATCCAGTATAAGCCAGTCCTTTACTAGTGTTGGAGATTCAGGATCTACGAAAAGAACTGAATGATATTTGACCTTCGGAACGTCCTGAGGCAGAAGTATTGCCTTGACTCCTGACAATCTTGTAGCATCAGTAACGTCAATACTGGTTACCTTGGCATGTCTGTATGGGCTCCTGAGTAATTTCCCGACCAGCATCCCAGGCACTGCGTAGTTGACCGGATATGATATGCCTCCAACTACCTTTTCGTAAGCGTCTATTCGTTCGACACGCTTACCGATCACCACAAGTTCGCGGCTAGTCTCGAATTGTTCTGATAGCATGATTCTCCGACCAAACTATTCATTGTAGTGTGCAAAAATGCTAATAAGCGTTCTGCGAGTTCAGACATTCTATGGTTTCGTGCTTTCGGCCTCGGGAATTTATTAGAGCAAAGGAAGCCTCCGAAGTTGCCAATTTGCTGGAGAAGTATGGAGATCGCGCGGCAATCCTCGGTGGAGGAACACTCATTCACAGTCTTGCTTCGCGCGGGCTCTTGACACAAATAGATACAATCATTCAGATACAAGACCTTGGGTTGAGTTACATAAGAATCGATGATTCACGATTCAGAATAGGGGCTACGACAACCTTCGCAGAGATCGAAGCAAACAGTTATGTAAGTAATGATCCCTCGTTTGGAGCTCTCAAGGACGCATTAAAATATCCGCCCGTTCAAATTAGAAACACAGCCACCATAGGTGGCAGTATCGCTAGTGCTTTTCCGCTCTTTGATATTCCAATTGCACTCCTAGCGCTCTCTGCAGATGCCAGAATAAGAGGGCCGAATCACGAAAGAGAAATAGGCCTAGAATCATTGTGCGTAGACTATTTTCAAACTACGCTTTCAAAGGGAGAGTTCATAACAGAAGTAGCTTTGCCGCTTTTGCGCAACCGATCCTTCAGCGCATTCTTGAAATTGGAAACAAACGCGAATGATTTGGCAATAATTAATGTGAGTGTGAACCTCTCATTCGATTCCTCAGACGATAGCATTTGCAGCGATGCGCGAATTTTCGTGGGAGGCGGAATTGGAAAAGTTCCGGTCCGAGCCTTGTCTGCTGAAGCGCAGTTGAGGGGTAAAGCGTTCGACAAGAGTTTACTAGACAAAGCGTCACAAGCTATTGAATTCGATGTCACGCCGATCGAAGATCACAGAGCTTCGTCAAAGTATAGATTGGTCGCTACCAAGGTGTTGTTAAAAAGAGCTTTAACGCAAGTTCTCAATCGATCAAGACAGCCATCACCTGTGGGGAAATTGAGAAATGAGAGCAATGGCTCCACTATGATGACTGAGTACTCATCTGTCTTGAGCTCAACAGTCATTTTAGAAGTAAATGGCAAGAGCCACAGATTAGAGCTTGGCCCCTGCGAAACTTTGCTCGATGTTCTTAGGGAGAGGCTTGGCCTCAGCGGTGCAAAAAGAGGATGCGACACCGGCGGATGCGGTTGTTGCACGGTTCTTGTTAACAACAGAGCCGTATACTCTTGTATGACATATGCTCTCTCTTTGAATGGTAAACAAGTGACAACTATTGAAGGCCTCATTGTTGATGGAAGGATGGATCCAATCCAAGAAGCGTTTGTAAAGGTGGGTGCCGTTCAATGTGGATATTGTACGAGTGGTATGATTATGAACGCAAAATCTCTTTTGCTTTCAGAAAAGTCTCCAAGTGAAGAACAGATAAGGAAATCAATATCGGGTAACCTTTGCAGATGCACTGGATATCAAAAAATTGTTGAAGCTGTTATGATGGCTTCCAAGAATAATCAGTAGGCTTTTATGATTTCTGCCGAAAATTATTGCGTAAACTGCCCTGATCGGCCGCTACACTTTCTTACAGATTACGTCGATAACTGCCTGTTTATTCTGATTTCTGACGCATTCTATTCCCCTCTGGAGCGCAGGAGTAATCTCGTCAGGATTCCTAACTTCTTCACCATAACCTCCAAATGCGGTAACAATCTTGCTATATTGCCCTGGGGGATCGAGGTGTACTCCTACATACTTTGAGTATCGATTAGACCACCCTTGAGGATACAATTTATCTACAGATTCTTTTTCTGCCTCCCAACCTTGATTGTTGAATATTACTGTCAAGAAAGGAAGACCATAAGCATTTGAGACCCAATGCGCGGCCTCGGGATTAGAGAAAATGTATGATCCATCGCCTTCGCACGCTACAACAAGACTATCTGGCATTGCAAGTCTTAGCGCTAGTGCCACTCCAAGTCCACGCCCAAGATATCCAGCTCCTGTTGACCCGAAATAGGATTGTGGCCTATTGGTGTCAATTTGTTCTTCAACGAAACCGCTAGGAACTTCGTTAACTAGAATCGCATCATTATTATTGAATATGCCATTAATTTCATGACACAACCATTTCATATCTATTGGATTAAGTTTGGACCTAGTTTCTGCAACTTCGACCCTTTTCTTCTTCCATGCGAAATGTTGTCCTGCAATCTTTTCGCGACGTTCGTTGAGATTCTTCTTTTGGTTAGTATCAAGTTTCAAGTGATCAACCTCATCCTTAAGCTCGCTAATGAACACAGCCGAATCGGCTCTGATTTGAACGTCTATGGGGAAACTCCATAGCGCGATGTTCGGAAATATTGGATCTTGGTCAACCTGAATTACCTTCGCGTCATTTCGCAGTTCTGTTTTTGCTGGAATCCAGGGAATCATGCAGTCCAGAATGAGAATGGCATCAGCGTCCTTGACCAATTCCGGTGTGTTAAAACCAA
The DNA here is from genome assembly GCA_021806865.1 of archaeon. Next base: position 1,563 of record JAKAPU010000218.1, on the reverse strand, counting down.
CATGCATCGGGTCGTTCGTAGGATAGTTCATGAATGTTCTAACACTTTCAGAAACTCTGACAGCCAAGGCGTTACAAATCACTTGTAAATCTCTGACGGGTTGAGCTTTACGCCCAACAGAACCTGCTATTATAAGTGGATTCTCCGCCCGCATTAAAATATCGACAACTTCCTTTGCCTGCGTACTGGAGGCCTCAATCGGCATAACAGGCTGCGCCATGATGGGATCTGGAAGTGTCACATTCGTCATATCCTCCATCAGAATTTCTCTTGCAAAAGTCAAGTACACTGGACCACATGGTTCGGACCTTGTCACTTTAAAGGCTCGAGCAATAATTTCTGGCAGGGATTCGATCCGCTTAATCTCGTAATCCCATTTTACAAAATCTCGCATGATTCCTGATTGGTCAAGCACATCTTGCCCCCAATGTATTGATATGTCACGGCTTCCCAAATTGCCAGTTTGTGTCGCGGGCGTCCTACCCGCGAGCACGATTAAAGGCAGTCTACCAATTGCAGCGTTCATAACATTGCCCAAGGCATTGCTACTACCCACGTTTACATGAACTGCAACTGCAGCAGGCTGACCGGTGATCATGGAGTACCCTAGAGCCATTGCGCTCGAGACTGATTCGTGAGGAACAACGATAGGCAAAAGTCTGTTATCGTTTTGAACGGCCATCTTGGCCAGCGCTTCTTGAACCGGTGCAAAATCAGTGCCAGTAGTCATGAAGAGGTATTTCAGGCCAAAGTGGGTCAAAAGCTGGAGAACGGCGTCAGCTGCACTTTCTGTATTAACGATTGTTTTTGAAGATGGACTCAAGGGTCTCTCGTCATTGCCTGCATGAGACGAATCGCCATTCAAGAGGAACGAATCAACTGCTCCCTTTGTTCGAGGAAGTGCTTCAAAAGCAGGAAGAGAAAGGTTTACGCCTAACTGTGACATACATTCTTGTAGTCTACACCTATCTCTCTTGTTGAGATCTCATCTGTTTTTCCAGACCCCTAATGCAGTGTTGGAAGACATCCTCAACTTCTTTATGTCCACCCGGTGGTCGACCTGCTGCCAAGTTCTTAGGCCATATCGCGTCAGCGTAGATGCACCTGTATATCTCGGTCCTGATGTGGGGTAACCAGTTGATAAATCTGGCTTGCGACCTGAACTCTCTCAAGGCTTGGATGTCTATTATCCCAGCAGCCCACCATTCTCCTGAATGAGAGTTCCTGTCCAAATATTGACCGCGGTAATCAATGACTTCTGCACCGCCGAATATAGGCATTGGACTCACTATGTAGATGTTGTTGTCCAGTGCCCTCGCCCTGTTTTGAATATCAAAGATTCCCTGACTCACCCAAGGTTGGGGAAAACTTGGTCTTGTAACTAGCTCCGCTCCGTTTAGGGCTAGACCGCGATAAATTTCTGGGAAAGAACCTTCCATGCATATCGTGGTTCCGATATTTCCAATATCCGTCTTGGCCACCGGAAAGAAGGCGTTGAGACCCTCGCCGAACCTCTTTATCCAATAATCATAGAGATCATGAGGAGTTGTGCGAGGTGCCTTT
>JAKAPU010000217.1 GCA_021806865.1 archaeon | reverse complement strand
TCTCTCACCTTCCTTCACGAAGGAGAATTTCGAAAGGAGTACGCAGAGCTCCTCCTCAGGAAGCGATTCTTCCTGCAACGCCCTCACGTGGACAACAGACACTTTGCTCTCCGAAGACTCTGCCTCGGGTGAAGCGGGTCTGACTAGCAACTTTTCCGTGTTCGATTCTGTCTCCACCTGCAAGAGCTCGTCTGCTTTTTGTTTTGCTTCGGACTGTTCCGGGTAGACTTCCTTTGCGATCTCGTTGGCGTTTGAAAGAACGTCCAAAGCGTTGCTCGCGATTGGTTCGGCGGCTTCAGATCTAGTGAGATCATTCTCAAAACGAGGCTCTTCCAGACCTTGACCTGTCGAGATGACATGGCCTTCGTGCATGTCCTTGAAATATTTCACGCCGAGCTCTGTGTGATAGGTCTTCGAGACACCGCAGTTTTCGCAGCGAACAGTGTAACCTTGTAATATAGGTTCGTTAACCACAATGGTTTCACTCAAGTAACATCAGGTTTTATTGTAACGACCATAGATATTTGGTTGTTTGCCGATTTCCCAAAAAAAGCAACTTTAGCTGTGTGGATTAGTTACCTAGAGAAATGGTCGAAGATCCAATTTTTTGGATCGATAGCTTGGATCTCAAGAAATTCTTGATTCGGCTTGTGTATCGGAGTCCGATGCATAGTCACGCAGTAAAACGATCGCGAAAAATCAAAGCGTTGAAATTCAATCGAACAACTTTTCAACATCTGGCAATGATTCCTCTTATCAATCTAGCATCAATTTTCTGAAGATACAACGAATGCACAGGACTAAAAACACCGCTTTCAGGTTGTCGACAGAGCGCGTAATCCAGATGGGGGGACAGGAAACCAGAAAGTGATTCAAGAAGACTTCATGGCGGGAGAAGATACGACGCCCTTTCGATATCAGTAGTTTCCATCTCTGTTGTTGCTCCTCAGATCTATCTCGCGGAGAACCCTCAGGTCAACTTGAATTCTTGGTTTCTTTTCGTTGCTGTGATCCTGCCAACAATGATTGCAGCAGCTTTGTTCCTCTCAAGTGGAAGACGAATCATGTTCTTTGCATATCTTGCGCTCATTTTGGCAGTAACGGAGGACACGCCTGTTTACCTCGTTTCGCTGTTCACCTGGCCCGAAGTGACTTCTGGCTTCCAGCACCTCTTTCTCGAGATACTGTTTCACTGTTTGACCATAGTTTTCATTTCCCTCGTGGTTGTGGAGGCGACAAAGTCTAAACGAGGCAAGCTAGGCTTCGAAGTTGTCATCTTGGCCGCACTTTCAATCGTCACAAGTTATGCGCAAAACATACCGCTCGAATTTGTAAGAGTCGTTTCCTCTGGCGCGTGGTACGCCCTTGACATTTTCGAGCACATCGCATCGCTCATATTTCTTTACCTTGCAGTTCGAGTCGCGAGAGCCTAGGGTTACGACAGAACTATTGCCGAATTAGTATCCGTATCAAGCAAAAATTGCACAAAACGGAGAAATCGCATATTTCGTCCGTTCTTGCTAGTCATATCCGCTTTGTCAGATACAATCAACCAAGTCAACTATCAGGCTCCAAGCTTCAAAGCAGAGAGCGAAGCGCGCGCGAAAGCAAGGAAGATCTACTCCGCACTATCAAAGAAAGATTCCATGCGAATATTCGAGCTTGCAGCGAATGGTATAGAGGCTACAACCGACGCTTTAGCAAACAACGGATTTTCCAAGAAGAGATACTACGTGAGGCTGAGCAAACTCATAGAACTGGGTCTAGTTGAGAAAAAGGCTGGCAATCGAACTCACACAGATGGTAAGAGAATAACATACGAACAAACCAGCCTTGGAAAGGTGATATACAAGGAACATGTTTTGAAGCTTGAAGATTTAATCGAGCTGTTCTTGCCCTCGGAGAAGATCAACAAATTAGATCCCACAGTAGCTAGCATTGCAGAGCAAACTCGTGCAGTTGCGATAGTTGGGGCGAATGCTCATTGAATTCCACCGTTCAGGAATGCCCGGTTTGCCACTCGCGCAAACGCCACACGCGCGGATGCCCCAAGAATCCATTCAGTCACAAGAAGCGACGTGGAGGAATTGTCCTTGTTTCTGTTCGGAAAGTTGAAACGGCCAAATCAAACTAATGTAACCACAATATGCAAATCGAGACCATGCTCTAATTAGCTTGAGACAGATTTCACTCTTTACTGGAACTAAACACCGCTTGTCCAGCCCCGATCCTCACTGCTTCATCCACACGTAACGTGAGATCTGTGGCTGAAACACATTCTTCAAAACTGATTATCTTCGAGTTTTTGTCAGTGCGCAAGAACTTTACCAGTTCAGAAAACTCTGACACCCATCCTTTGTCCTGCCTTGGAAGGCTTGTTTTGTCGATTCTGGCACCGGATTTGCCCGAATCATACACTGTGAGATTCTTAAAATCGTCAAGGACTAGGGAAACCCCCTGCCCGAAAACTTCCAGCCGCTCCCTGTCCATTGCTTTGTGCCCTAAAGATGCGTAAACCAGCGTGGCTACTGACCCGTCTGGATACTTCAGAGTCACGCTTACATTGTCTTTCGCAACGGTAGTAGAGCCGTTAACTGTCGTCGAGGCGGCTTGAATTTCCAGAGGCTCGCTCTGCCCGAGAAGAAAGTTGAAAAGATCGAAGAAATGGCAGCACTCTGCAATTATCCTTCCCCCACCTATCTCAGGGTCCTGGACCCAACGGTTTGCCGGGGTGAAGCCCACATTCGCCCTGAAACTTATCATGAAAGGTCCGTCGAGTCTTTTCATCATCTCTCGAATCTTCAAAATCTGTGGCGCATACCTGCGATTGAAGCCAACAAAGACTGGAACCGGACCATCTGCCCCACGTGCACTATCTTCCCAGGTCTTCTTTATTCCTTCAAGTTCGTTGCGCGTCAGGCAGAGTGGTTTTTCGACAAATACGGTTTTGCGAGCTTTAATCGCTTCGAGAACCATCGAGTAGTGAAGATTGTTTGGGGCAGCGATAACGATTAGATCGGTATCTGGATCATTCAAAACATCTTGATAATCACAACTGTGCTTCTCAAAGTGATATCTGCCTGCGATCTTAGACGCGTTGAGAGGATTCGAGGAGATGACCCATTGAAGGTTGTAATCCTGGTTTTTTCGTAGTATCGGGATCAGCGTCTCCTTTGCGAAATTCCCGGGCCCTACCAGCGCCGTGTTTATCCTGCTACCAGTCTTCTTTCGACCTTGGATAATCGTGACGGCTGGAGAACCGGAGCCAGTCTGTCTCGTTGCTTCCGGATAGCTCAACACGATAGCGACCTTTGGTTGCTTTTCTAAGAAAGAATAAGCTTCAGGAGCGCTCTCGAGTGGGAACTCGGCACCGACTAGACTTCCGACTTTCACATTCCCTCTCTCTAAGAGACCCAGGAAACCCTCCATGTTCCTGTTCAGAGTCCAGCGGACGTAATCCAGAGGATAGTCCACGCCCTTTTCCTCATACACAAAGTCGTACCTCCCTGGACCCAGCGATCTGGACATTACAAGTTCGAGTTCCTTTTGATAGAAGTCCTTTCGCTCTAGCTCCATACCTACCCTGCCTACGATTACGAGACGACCTCGACTGCGCAGAATACTCGCCGCCAGATTGACCGGAGTGGAGGACGACGTAGCAGCACAAACAAGCACCACATCGAACCACTTGCCACCGGTGAAATGTGAAAGGTGCTGAAGTAGCGTTGGATCGTCGGAGCGAAGAGTTATGTTAATGCCTAGCGACTTTGCAAGTTCAAGTCTATCTTCCCTCAGATCTAGTGTAGCCACAACGCAGCCTGATGCTCGTGCAATTTGAGATACTAGGTTTCCAACCAAACCCGCGCCAATTATTGCCACATTCTCGCCTAATTGCGCACGAGACTGTCGGAATGCGTGTAGCGCAATTGCGCCGATTGTTGCAAATGCAGCGTCCCTCGGCTTCACCCCATCCGCAATCTTTGCAGCAAGATTTCTTGGAACAGATACAATTTCCGCGTGACAGGCCTTTCCCTCACCCGCGCATGCAACTCTATCTCCAACAGTGATGTCTGAGACTTTTCGCCCGACTTGGATGACTGTACCTGCAGAGCTGTAGCCTATTGGAAATTTGGGGTGGCGTACGTAATCGATGTAATCCTTGAAACCGGCAATCCCTTCATCTCTCAGAATACCTCGTGAAAGGTTTGCAGCCTTTGAAAGTTTGGAGGAGTCTTTGACGAGATCACCAGCAGAAACCGGTTCAGTCGAGTCTATAGTCCAAGTCTCTGTTCCAGTGCTGATGACCGAGTACTCTGTCCGTACAAGGATGCCGTTGTCATCGCAAACGGGCCTTGGAACATCTACTATCTGGACCTTTCCAGCCACTGCCACAACCTGTCTCAAGTTGTCCAGACCCCAAGCTCC
>JAKAPU010000216.1 GCA_021806865.1 archaeon | reverse complement strand
TGAGAGCATTTGAAAAATAGGCACCATCGAGCTACATCTGGAGCAAAACGTCTATCTCAATGTGTCGTAGCTGAGAAGACTTAATATCATATGAGGAATCGCAATATTTCCCGATCGAGAAGTTTAGACCTTCAAAGTTCAGAAAATGGAGTTTTGATAGAGATTTGTCGACAATAGCGAATAGAAGATTTACGGAAGAGCTTGTTGGAATGGTTGGAAGACGAGTAAGTGTTACTACTGGTGATGGCAAGCAGTATCAGGGTGACTTGCTCGGGGTGGACGAGAAGCTGAATCTAATCATAGGATCGGTAACTGGATCAATCGAAGGGAGCCTCAAGGTAGTTCTGAACGGCACTTTTGTAAAAGAAATCAATCTCCTCGAAAAACCGTTTGACCTCAAGGCCCTCAATGAAAGGCTTGGCAGAGCGTTCCCAGGAATGACAAAACTTCGAGAAGATATCGGAGCAATCATCGTCATGGATTCCATAAAAGTGACTGAAAGAGGGGTTGTGGAGGGGGCAGATCGCTTGTCCGCCACAAGGGTGAAGCAAATCTTCGACGAGTTCTCAAGAGAGACTTCGAAAAAATCTGCTCAATAAGAACGAAAAAGGGGGCGTTTAGCCCATTCGCGGTCATTGGTGCTAGAAATGTTACTGCCAGATTTTGAGGTAAAGGCCTCAGACCTAGGCGGGCGTATCTGCAATCTAAAGACCAAGACCTCAGAGATCGAGACTCCGGCTCTACTCCCAGTGATACATCCAGTCCGGCAACTCGTCCCTTGTCCTGACATCAAAGCAATGGGATTCGAAGCGGTGATGACGAATTCCTACACGACTTTCAAACGCCTCAAAGACAGAGCCTCGGAAGGCATCCACAAGATCATCGACTTCGATGGAACTATAATGACTGATTCTGGGGGATACCAAGTTCTCGAGTTCGGATCCGTCGATGTCGGACCCCTGGACATTGCGAGGTTTGAGGAACAGATCGGAAGTGATATTGCGATTATACTCGACAAACCCACTGGGCTCAACGTGACAAAACGATTTGCGCGAGAGACTGTCGTGGAGACGCTAAGATCGGCCGAGCTCACGATGAATTCGCTCTCACGCAACGACATGATTTGGACGCTTCCGATACAAGGAGGTAGATACTTGGATCTCGTTGCGAAGAGCGCCAGGGAGTCTTCGAAGCTCAAATATGGCTGTTATGCTCTAGGATCGCCTGTCGAGGTAATGGAAGAGTACGACTTTGCACTCTTAGTAAGAATGATACTTGCAGCAAAAAAGTATCTACCCCCGGACAGGACCTTCCACCTTTTCGGCGCAGGTCACCCGCTGATTATTCCACTCGCAGTTGCGTTGGGCTGCGACATGTTTGATTCCGCTTCCTACATGCTTTACGCAAAGCAGGACAGATACATTTCATCAACCGGAACTGTGCGATTGGAGCAACTGGAGTATCTTGCTTGCCCTTGCCGAATTTGCTCTACCATGACGGCCAAAGAGCTGAAGGCTATGGCCAAGGACGAGCGTATCAAGGCAATAGCCACCCACAATCTTTTCTCTCTGAGACGTACGGTTCAAGAGACGAAACAGGCCATTTGGGAGGGAAGACTGTGGGAGTACGTGAAGGCAAACTCGACAAACCATCCAAACGCATTGAACGCGTTCAAGCTTGCTGCTTCTGATTCTGCAATTGCTTTTGATATTGGCACTCCGCGATTCAAGGATCGTGGCATCTTTGCTTTCGACAACACAGATCTGCAAAGACCTGAAGTGAAGAGATTCCGTCAGAGGATCAAGAATCTTGATCTAACCAACAAATCACATCTGATCATTCTGCCAGAGACCAAGACGAAGCCTTTTCTGACTTCAGAGATCTATCACGAAGTGTCAAGAATCGTCGACCCTGAGCAAGCTGTTGTCGCATATGTTGCTCCACTCTTCGGCCTTGTACCGGCAGAAGTTTCAGATATCTTTCCTCTTTCTCAGGTGACACAATCAATTCAAGACTTTCCAAAAAACGATTCGCTGCTAAATGCGAAGAGATGGAGCAGAATCTCTGCGCTTGTGAAGCCAGCGGATCCTTCAAGCGATTGGTTGAAAGCTGAGTTAGTATCCTATTCGAAAGCATCCTCTAAAATGAAGGGAAAGAAAGCTAAGAAGACTAGAATTGATTACAGCAGGACTTATCGCGCGCTCAAACGAAAGATAAGATCAGGTATAGATTGATTCCGACTTGCTGATTTTCCTTTCTTGGCTAGAAACTTCGGCCTCCATAGCTTCTGCACCCTTCAGTAAAGGCTGAACGTCAACGCTGAAACCGTAACACTTTGAGAGTATGTCAATTGAAGATACTGCTGCGCGCGGATCGACACGCTCAGTGCTTGAATACGCAAGAATGGCATAGGCTGGGAAGTCGTGGGACTCGAAGTAGTTCAACATTATTGCAACTGGACCGACAATTATCTGCTCGTCTTCGAGAACCTTGGCACTTTTGAGAAACTCGTTCGGTGTATACGCAGAGGTGCGTACCAATCGGAATGTGGAATTATCTGTTCTTAGGCTCGCATCCAAACCACCAATCAATCCAACCTCTTTGAAGTTGGACTTTGTCACCCACTCGGCAAAGTTGCGATAGAATTCTATTTCGGCCCCTCTGTGAGGCGGCACTTCCACTTTGAAAATCGTGAGATCGCGTGTCTGAAAGAATTCGTATGGTGTCACGAGTCTACCTTGACTCGTGGAAGCTACGGGCGAGATGGACTCAGAATCAACAAATGCAACGCGCTTTGCCTCCAGTTTCTGTATCAGATACTTTATCGTCCAGTAGCCAGCATAACCGATGCCATGGAAACCTGTGAGCAGAACCATGTCTTCAAATTTTGCCGTCTTCGGCAGGACTTCAAATTGCATTTTGTGTTCCCATTTTCTGCGCAGTAAAGAATTCTTTCGGAAATTCCTGAGCCTTTCTCCAAAAGAGGCACAGCAATGGATTTAAGCTTATGTAGCCATAAACTGACCTGAAAGTCTGCTGCGTTGCGGTTGTGCGACTTCACTAGATTATTTGCAAATCATCATGATTTTTGGAAGGTATTGACCTAGTTTGGAAATCACGTTTCTCGGTGGGGCTCACGAGGTGGGCAAGTCCGCAATCTTGGTGAAAGGGAAGAAGCACCAGATTCTAATGGACTATGGTGCACAGACTACAAAGGAGCCATCCTTTCCAATGCACGTACAACCTAGAGATGTGCACTCCATACTTCTGACACATGCGCATCTTGATCATTCTGGGGGAGTACCACTGTTCTTTCTCAGAGAGGGCGTGAAGCTTGTCACGACAGGGTTAACTCTCGAGCTATCCACACTCTTGCTACAGGATTTCATAAAGCTCTCTGGTTTTTACCTGCCATTCGAGTACATCGATCTGCTCACCATGCAAAAGAATACGGAAAGGATTGGAATCAACGAATCGCGTGTTATTGCGGGGGAGTTCAATGCGCGATTTCCGAACTCTGGACACATACCTGGCGGCACGACCATAGTTGTTGAGAATGACGGCCGGAGGGTGATGTACACAGGTGACATCAATCTCACAGATTGCCAGTTGTTAAAGGGAGCAGACACAGATTTCGGAGAACTGGATGTGGTAATAACCGAAAGCACGTATTCTCAGGTGGATCACGAACCAAGGGAGAAGATCGAATCTGATTTTGTTCTGTTTGCTAACGAGGTTGTTGAGCGAGGTGGAGTTCTGCTTGTGCCTGCTTTCTCGGTAGGGCGAGCTCAAGAAGTAGCTTGTCTTCTGCGAGCAAAAAACTTCAGACATCCTGTTGCAATGGATGGCATGGCCCTGAAGACAAATGAGATACTATTCAGATATCAGGAATATCTACGCGACCCCGATCTCTTTAGGAAGACCATGGAGAACATTGACGTGGTCTCTGGATGGAGCCAGAGAAAGAAGCTCGTAAAGAGGCCCGGGGTGATTATATCGCCAGCCGGAATGCTGATGGGCGGTTCTTCTGTGTTCTACAATCAGGAGATTTCCCAGGATGAAAGGAATGGTATCTCGATAGTCGCATTCCAGGTACCTGGTAGCCCGGGAAGAACTCTTCTCGACCGGGGGCTCACCATGATTGGTGGTAAAATGGTTCCAGTAAAGGCGGAAGTGCGCCGGTTTGATTTCTCAGGACATTCGGGGAGATCAGACCTCTTCGAAATGCTTTCGCGAATCAAGGGCAATCCGCGTGTTTATGCAATTCACGGCGATGGAGATTCTTGCGATGTTTTTGCCCGCGAAATCACAGAGAAATTCGGTTTCGAAGCATCAGCACCGAAGATTGGCGACAAGGTTGTAGTTTGAGATTTGGTCTCGGGTCAAAGACCAAAAAATAATCAACTCATCATTACTCCTTTCGAAAACGCAGACTTG
>JAKAPU010000215.1 GCA_021806865.1 archaeon | reverse complement strand
CTCTTGTACTAGTTATGAATTTTCCAAAGCACAAAATCTAATATTGAACAATAAGAAGATCATGACTCCTGTAACATCTGGATAGCGTTCGTTTGTTCATGCCAAGAAAATGTGAAATATGTGGGAAGGAATTCCAAAGCGATGCTGCGCTTGAACAACATTACAGAGCAAAGCATCAAGATGCGGAACCGCCTAAAATCCAGAGAAAGAATGAATCCATAAGGAGAACAGGAAAGCGAGGAGCTTCACAAAGAAGAAATCTAATAATTATCACAAGCGTTGTCGTAATTGTCATAATAATTGCGTCGCTAGGGGGCATTTACCTGTCTCACGGAAGGTCGCCCTCAGACATTGCATCATCCTCTACTGCTTCGGCGCCAAGCGTGTCAGCCTCTACGACATTCAATTACACTCCTGCTTGCATCTATTTGAATCAACCAGGAGGTGTGCACGTGACCGGGAGTATTTCACCCTCCTCAGCCGTTGACGTAAAATCGGTCACTCTTTGGTGGAGATACCACAACTCTGGGAATAACTGGTATCAACTGAATGATCTAGTGTTGGGTTCGACGTTCTTTACTTATGGAAACTTTTCTCACACTTGGAATCCGCCTTCTGTCAACTATTATGATTTTGAGGCAAACTGGACGCTCTCATCAGGGCAGGTGGTTAAGGCGACGACGAGCAATCCATTGCAAGTAGTCGCTCAGGGAACTGCTTGTCCCTAGTAAGTCGTACCGGTAATCACAGATTATTGAATGAAACTATCCGAGGAAACCGGATGAAGTTTTCTCCCTAGGCCGAAACACAATTGCTGTTGATTCTGACTCGTTCAAGACTGGGGTCCTCAATCAATAAGAAGCCGCAACCTCAAACTATCATTGCATGGCATTCTCGAATCGTACGAATATTGTAGGATTTGTCCTTGGACTTGTGGGCGCGTTGCTGGACTTTGCTTCTGCCTATTTGATTATCGCGCAATCCGTAACAATGACGCAAAACGGGATGGGGATGACCGTGACTGAGTACACGGACGCGTCAGCGGTTATTTGGGGCGTAGGGATTGCCGCACTCGGAATAATTTTGATTGTGACGGCCTTCGTGAGCATATCCAGTTTTGGTAGAAATATGATGGCTACTATCGGACAAAACTCATGTTAGGATATGGGATAGTCATGTTACTTGTAGGCTCATCAATGCTTTCAGGTCTTACTCCGATGATGGTAGGATCGGTTTTATCAAGTCTTGGGATGTTCGCCATAGGCATATTGATGATATTCAATGGAATTGCTATGGAGCGCTCACGTAGGATGATGTAGCTAGGAAATCGGTCTTGACGCATTTTATCTCGTTCGTGACGTCAGGTCTAACAGTTGCAACTGTACTTGAACAACAAGGAGAATCTTAAGATACGAGATCGCCAAAGCATGTGACCAGTGCAGCCTGCCTAAATGATTGCAGACTTGGTTGACAAAGGACAAGAAACTCCAAAATGTTCGATATGAGTAAGGGATTTTCATTTGGCATCAACATCGACGATCCCTGGAGATATGCGGGCATTAGTGGTCCCAAATCAATAATTATTCCACACCTACTTTCTGTGAGCCTTCCAGAGGGCAGGGTTGTTGAAAGAATGGATAAAGAAATTCTTTCCAAACACGGTCATGACGAACCCAAGAGTTCCGCAGAGAGGGCCAGCCTTTCGCTGGCGGAAAATCTGCAAAAAATAGGAATCAATTTCATCCGCTGCTGGTTTCCATGGAGATTCTTCGAAAGTGAAGCCTATCCAGAAAAAGATCTGGAAAGTCTATACAATAATTCTTACAGACTTTGGCCTATGGACTCTTTTGTAGAGACTCTGTCGAACCATGGAATCAGAGTCATTCCTGTACTCGCTTGTGGATATCAGAGGATGCTTCCGAAAGGATTGAGCGTGGACGCAAATAGGGATCTCTACATTCGTAGAGCGTCAGTGCACGCGTCACTTCTAGTCAGAAGGTACAGGAAATTCGTGAAATTCTGGCAGATAGAAAACGAGCCGAACTGGTGGCAGATGCACGGCGCAGGTGGATGGCGCAAAGGAGTTTCCTGGCTTGACCCGCACGGATTCAGACTCAAACTTTTGAAGGAGTTGAGTGCGGCTGTCCGAAATGAGGATCCAGGTTCAACTACCATAATAAACCTAGAATCTGATTCGGCTAACTCCATTCTCGATGAAGCAAGAGTTTGTTCCCAGTTTGCTGATGTTATCGGGTTGGATTATTACCCGAATTACAGATCTTCCACTCCGATAAACACAGCAGTGATCAGAAATGCAAACGAAGTCGCTAGATCAATTGGTCGATCGGTCCTGATCATGGAAACAGGCTACCCGAGCGCTCCGCGAATCTTGGGCTACTCTGAAAGTGGCCAGGCCGAATACATCAAGAGCGCCTGCCGAACTGCACACGACTTGGATCACGTGAGCGGAATCGGGATTTGGAGGTATATGGATAGTTCGTGGAGATCTTTCCCAGATCAGGAGAACCACTTTGGGTTGATCGACAAATCCGGGATGCCCAAGTCGGCATGGAGCGCTCTTGCCGAAGAAATCAATTCCCTAAAGTGAACTGGAAACGTGACAGTGATTTCGTATCCGAGCAATAGCTTCATGGCCACAAAGAAAGGATTCGGTAAAGCTCCTCCAATTGGATACTCCAAAGCCTGCTCAGAATGAGGTACTTCTCAAAATCCGGAAATTGGGCATCGATGGAACAGACAGGGAGATTAACGAAGGTCTTTATGGTGAACCACCAGCAGGATCAGATTATTTGATATTGGGCCACGAAGCACTTGCGGAGATCGAAGAGAAGGGATCTGAGACCATCAATCTGGAAGTCGGCCAGCTCGTAGTGCCGACGGTGCGAAGACCGGGCAGTTGTGCTAACTGCCTCGCGGGAGAGTCTGACATGTGTTTGGATGGCGATTACAAAGAACATGGAATTAGACTTCTGCATGGATTTGCTTCTGACTATGCCTTAACAGATGCTAATTTCGTGGTTCCAGTGCCGAACGAGCTAAAGTATGTGGCTGTCTTGCTAGAGCCGCTCAGCATAGCTGAGAAAGCACTCTATCAAGCCATGAAGATTCAACAGCGCCTCATCTGGACTCCAAAAAGGGCGCTAGTTTTGGGTGCGGGCACACTCGGCCTTCTGGTTACGATTCTTCTTCGGGCGGAGGGCTTTAGCGTTTCGAGCGTTGCAAGACAGCCTCCTGAATCTTTGAAGGCCAAGATCGTGAATTCCGTGGGTGCGACGTACATTAATTCGGCCACTAGCCCACTGAGCTCCTTAGATCAAAAGTATGACTTGATAGTCGAAGCTACTGGAAATGCCCAAGTCGCAACTCAATCAGCAAGATTTCTGAATGCAAACGGTGTGCTCTGCCTTCTGGGCGTGTATTCGCGCCAGACCTTTTCCTTCGACATGGGGGACCTGTTGAGAGAAGTTGTTCTGGGAAACAAACTTGTCTTTGGCTCGGTCAACGCGAACAAACGCTACTTTGAACTTGGACTCCACCACATGTCGAAGGTAAGGGAAATGTTTCCAGGAGTTTTGGAACGAATGATAACCTCAGAACTGTCTCCAGAGGAGTACGAGCATGCTTTCCATTCAAGCTCGGAAGAAATAAAGACCCTCATCCTTTTTGCAGACTAGATTTAGTGATACTTTTTCTCTCCGGCTCTTATTGCTACACCCAGCCAATTCTCAGCCGGTGGAAGAGGGCAGACATAGTCCTCGCTGTATGCACAGAACGGATTGTAAGAATAGTTGAAGTCGATCAGGCAATCATCATAATCGTCGGGGTTGATTTCGAGATCCAAGTATCGACCAGCCGAATAGGTCTCCAGTCCGTTGGTCTTGTCCTTGAATGGTATGAAAAGCTCGTTGTCTTCTTTTCTATCAAGAGACTTGTAGGTGTGGAGCTTGACAATATTTCCATCCACCTCGAATTCGAAAAATCCAAACCGGCTAAACTCCCGGGAAGTTCCTTTGCTCGTCGAAATCATAATTAGATCAGGACTAGAGTTGCGGTGGAGGTTTGTTCTAATCCGTAGCTTTTCACTTGCCGGAAAATAATTCAATCCTTTGAAGCTAGCTCTTTCGTCATGAGACAAGGGAGATTCTTGATTTGCTTTAAGGTAGTAATCTTTGGCGTTTCTGTGTTGCTGTAATTCGTCGATCCAGGCCAATAACGCTCACAAAGAGGCGGATTGACGCTACGATATGAGAAGGTTTTCCTTAGCCATTAAAATTCTGGCTTATTGATTAAACAGAAATCAAGAGAAAAGAACCGGGAAAATCAGAGATTATTTCGAGCTGTTAATCGGTGTCGAGCGGGATCATTCGTCAATATTTATGACAGCCGAGAATCTGTTTGATTGTCACCAAAGCGCGCAAATCCCTTTTCTATTGTTGAAGAAG
>JAKAPU010000028.1 GCA_021806865.1 archaeon | reverse complement strand
ATAGGCATATATTCGAGCATGAAGTCATCTTTTTTCTCAGCGTTCTGATGACCGTCAAAAATGACTAGTGACAAATACGACGAAGTAGTGAATTTTCTAGGAAACTTACAGTTAGACAGGTGGAGACTTTCAAGCTCGGATCCTAAACTAACCATAATGTCACACAGTCATGAGGATCATAATCCCCAGCGAAGCAGAACACGACCAGCTTCGCCGATAGCCACAACTGTCAGATACTATCAAAGACTAGCAGGCACATCAGGGAAGGAATATCAAATCTGTGAATATGATCGGTTTAGTCAGATCAAGAATTTTCAGGTTTTACCGTTTTTCAATATCCGCGCGAGTGTAACTCTGCTAAGAGATTTTCACGCGGATTGGTGGCTAATCACGAACAGGACATCAACTGCACTATTCGTTGGAGAACTAGATTATCCTGAAGTATCAGTATTAGTTCCTTTGGTAAAGCGCATCAAAGATGCAGGGAGAAATTTAGATGTGGTGTTAACGCCGGCGTATGGAGGGCTGACCGAGACTCATCGGATACCGCAAGGTGTGCCTCCGATGCGTTTTCAAGATTCAATAGAATCTACAATGAAGCAGCTAAAGCAGCAGTACGCACTCCTTGTTGCTGCGTTGCCGCATTCGACGAATGTTCCCGAATGGAGTGATTTTGAATTTCAGTACCTGCCATGAAAGGTACCAGCTCCCTCGTACATTGAAGAGCAATTCCCAGATCTGTCGCGAAGATCTGATACTCATTACTATTACCCGCGTCAAATCTCAGAACAAAGTTTCCTTCTTCTGCTTCTGACATACGAGTGATATCGTCAATATTCTCAAACTTTACTTCTTCGCCGAATTTGGAAACGTATTTGATCTCTTTCTTCGGAAATTTCTTGAATGCTCTGAGTATGGTTGCCGTTTCCTTTGGCTGGATTCTGCTAAATAAGGCGCGCACAGTTATTCCCGTTGATTCTTTCCAACCATTTCTCAAGAATTTAGTAAAAATAGATTCCACATGTTCTATGGTGACTGGTTTAGAACCTTCTTCGATTGTAGTGACGCTCACCACATGTTTTACTCCTTTGTAACCCAGCCAAAGCAGAGCCGCCTCGTTGAGCTTCTCGTTCTGGGCGCCTTTCAGTTTTCCAGCTTCCGCTGTTACCTTGCTTTGAAAGAGTTTACTAATCTCTGGAGATAATCGTATCGTGGTTTTTAGTGATTGCATATGACGTCCAACTCATAAACATAGACGTCAAACTGCTATTTAAGATATTTCACCCATAAATCCGGGTCAAACCTTCGTTTCATGCTCAGCTCGACTCGAATCCCCCAGCTTTTCAAACAAATATCGCCTAGGCATTAGGCAGCTTGAAAAGGGCATCACTGATTCACTGTTTCCTGATGCTCCATTCCTTGATTACTATACAAACAGCGGGATATCCATCAACATCAATCGCCATAGCCCGATGATCATGCGTGTAGTGAAAAAGCCTCGGTTTAGAGACTCTTCTTCCGATGCAGCGGAGCCTCTCGCCTTCAATCTCGTTTGGTGCGCTGCTCAACTTTTTTCTCGCCCCAGAGCTCTTCCAAGATTCCATTGACGAAAACAATATCCAGTTTCAGCGAATCGGCTATATCACTAGTCAGGGCCCTATCATGCCCCTTGAGATACTCGAGTATTTCCTTTCGTGCCTGATGCTTTGATATGCTACGCAGCTTTATGACTTCCAGTCCTTCGAGCTCATCTGCGTACGCCTTTATCGCTTCTCTGATAGCTTGTGCCTTCGAAGCACCAGTCTTCGATGATATCTTCTCGAGAGAAGCAAGATCCGTTTCGCCGAGCGAAAGAGGATAGACTAATCTTTTCTTAACTGGCACACTTCTTTGCATGTATAGGATTGTATAGGACTGTATAGATAAATCTACTCATGTATTAGCTTCTTGACGCTGCGCTGGAGATCATGCTTCGTCACAGTGTATCCGTCCACGGCGAGCAGGGGTTGCAAAGAGAGATGCGGGCGGAGTTCAGTCCCAGCCCTTTCTCATCGTTTT
The DNA here is from genome assembly GCA_021806865.1 of archaeon. The sequence continues at coordinate 18,628 of JAKAPU010000028.1, read as the reverse complement.
CAACCACAGATTTTTCAATCGCCGTTTCCTGAGCTCGAAGAATCTCAAAATGTGAACCACACGCTTTTATGCGACTTCACTTATCTTACTTATTCAGAACATGCCAAATGTGACTCTTGCGGTTCCAGACGAACTTCACAAGCTGATGAAGAAACATCCAGAGATAAAGTGGACTGAGATTGCTCGGCACGCTATGAAGGAATATGCTACGAAGCTAGAGTTACTTGATAAGATTACTAGCAAGAGCAAGTTCTCAGAAAGGGATGCGGCTGAGTTGGGCGAAGTAATCAAAAGAGATCTCGGAATCCGTTACAAGACCGCCAGGGAAGCAAGAGACTGAAGCGTACCCCCCACCAGAGCTGGACAGTTTTGGAGCCTGTACAAGAGAGACTTTAGAAGCTGCAACTGGAGGGGTAGCCCATGGCTGGTAGGAAGAAGTGGTCTTCCGAGGAGAAGGCAAAGATCGTCGATGAGGCAGACAAAATGTCTGATTCTGAGTTCGACCGACTCGCAACCGAGATCTTCAGAGGGCACAGAAAGACAGCTACCGAGCTTGTATCTGAGGAGAGGGACAGTAGGTAATCTGATGAAAAAGGCTGGGGATGGACGAATCTAATCAATTGGACATGCGCGATCTGATTTTATTATTCGCTTTTCCTTTGAAGACGAGCACTCCGCCAATCTTTTTCTTGAGAATTTTGCCTTTGGAAGCGAGAGCCTGCAACCTATTTCGTAGTTCGCTTTCCCCGATTTCGCCGATCCCTTCGTGGAGTTCACGCACGCTGAGCCAAGATTTGGATCTGCGAAGCACTCGCAGGATAGCTTCATCGGTCGTGTGAACCAGCAATCGCCTGTAAATTGGTATCTTCATTTGCAGTGATTCTCTGATCAGATCCAAGCTGTCAAGCACAGCAAAACAGTAGTGCTCGCCCGTAATCCTCTCCTGTTCCAGCATTGTGTCGAATAGCCGCTGCCAGTCAAATCCCCTGCTCGCCTTGACTATCTCTATCATGTCCACGTCGTCAGCTTCTCTGTCTGTAATCGTCTTCAGGAGAAACACGTCTTCATTGCTCAACAGATGCAGGTCCAAATCTCCAAATCTTTGGGAAACACTGCTGTCCTCCATCGATTTGGTAAGTTGCATCTTGTTGCATATCACCTTGGTGAACACATCCACGCGTGGCGAATTTTCCAGAACGAAGATTCCACTTGGGTTAAGTTTCCTATCGTTCGATGTCATTTCGGAGCGCCCAAGGCTCCTGTAACCTAACTTCTGAAGAGCGTCTGCAAACCGCAAATAATCACTCTTACTTTTGACGACGAGGTCAACGTCCTTCGTGCTTTGTTTGATTTGCTTGATTCGCATATTCTCTCCTCCGATTAGATACGCATCGAGTCCTTCGCCTCTCGGCTCAAGCGAGTGCCCGATTCTTTCGAACAACTTTGGATGGGCGCGTGGCGGTTGCAGACCGGCCGGATCGACTTCGTACAGTCTGCACCTCTCCGCGAACTCATCCCAGTTCAAAAACAGACCCGCAGCAACAGTCAAGCCCAGAACAAATCTCTCCAAATTGATCCACAGCGAAATGACTTTGAAACGCTCCGATTCTTGCCTTACTTTTTCCAGATCAAGCTTATCCCGGTTAATCGCGTAGAAAATGGCACAGTGTGTCCTCTCCAGCTTGTTCTTGGACACAACCAGAGCGTGAACTAGGGCATCCTCTGCGCCGATGGGCATTGCAGGCGTGACATAGTAGTCTCTTTCGGCCCGCAGATCCATTCCAAAACGTGGGAAAGCCGAAAAAGCTGTCAATGACCCCGATTCGCCAGCCTGGCCTTTTGGAACTGCCTTGATTGTATAGACACCATCCGTGAACAGTATCTCTTCATTTCTGGGCATTCCCGCCTTGCTCATCGTCTCTTCTCTGAGAAGAGAGGCATACAATCCTAGCGTGTTATCGCTCGGATTTAGACGATATTCACGGCGCTCGTTCTTGACAACCGCGCCCGACTGCATCATCCTATCAAGCGTTCGATAAGTAGTTGGCACTGAAAGATGTGTAAGCTTTTGGAGCTCATCCAAGTTTCGTGGTTGTGTTAGTAGAGGTAGGATTTCCTCCGCAGCATCCCGAAAGATCTTTTCAATGTCATATCTTTTCGCGATTTTAACAAACATTGAAGCTTTGGTAGTTTCTGCCAAACTCACTTGACCATCAAAGATCTTGATCAGCCCTCTCTTTGACAGAGTGAAGACAGCTCTGTCAACAGTACTAGAGGAGAGTCTAACGCCAACTAGTTGTTTAACCGGGACGGCAGAACGCGGGTCGCTGATTATCCTCTGTAGGACTGCGATTTCGCTCCTTTTCATTCAATATTATCATAGGATGATGTTAGTATATATACTTACGTCATCTGGTGATAATAATTATGGCCAGAAACGGCGTTGAATTGACACACATCACTCTAAAGAAACATGGTTGCTTGCTATCCCTGCTCCCGTCGAGATACGAATCAGTCGGCCACTTTCCGGTGTGTACTTCCTGTTGTGCTTTGAGAACAGGCGCACTTCTGACGAGTTACATCATCGTGATTGATATACGTAATGTTTATGTTGTATTTACGTAAATATTGCAGCATGGTTAATCTGACTATTTCGCTCTCCGATGAAACTGTTCGGCGATTGCGAAAGGCTGTACGAGATCGTTATGCTGGTAAAAAGGGGGCACTTTCCGGGCTAATCGAGGAAAGCCTTCTAGATAAGCTGGACGCCCTCGACACGCCCCAACCCTCTCAGACTTTCAAAGCCATGAAGGGCGGTCGTCTCGTCGCCGAAGCAGCGGACCTAGATACTCTTGCTAGAAAACTGGAACAAATGAATGTAGATCCGAGATCTGTCAGGATAATCTCATCCAAGAAGCTAGCACCAATTGTAAGAACTGGTCTTCGGGGTCGAGGAATTTGAGCGGACTAATCGGCCTCACGCCCTGTGTGCAAGTTGCCATAGAGAATTCGTTCTTGCGCAAGATGTATCCCAATGACGGATTGGTGAACGCAATAATTGACACAGGTTACCAGGGTTTCCTATCGGTTCCCAATTCAGTATTTCAGCAGCTGGGCTTGGACAAGCTGTCAGGCGAGAAGAGAAGAATAGCGCTTGCAGACGGAACTCTTTCGAGCACAAAGGGTTGCTACGCAACTCTTCGGATACCCCACGTCTCGATGAAGATCGATGGGTTCATAGAAACATTTCCAGGCCTTGACGAAATCCTACTGGGAGTTGAGGCTTTGACCCAGAGTAGAGTGCTTCTCGACTATTGCATCAGAAGAGTAAGAATGGAAAGATGCATTCCGAAGTAACACTTCCTCAGATGTCGGGAAAAGCACCCGTTGACCGCGTAGGCGAATCCGCCACAAACACGGCGTTTGATGGCAAAACTGAGAAAGTATCTCACAGCGCATATTCCACATTTTTCAAGCCTTGAAACGCGCGATCCCCCGTCAGAAACTTGATGCCCATCTTGTTGGATAGGTAGTATCTTAGAGCGTCGGCATATGAAACATAAGACCTTTTCGCTTGAGTTCTCGTCTCAGTCTCATTGATCCAGAAATATCCTCGTGGTCGTAGTCTACGTGAAACTTGTAAAAGCTTCCAGTTATATCTTGAGCCGACTTCAAGCCGTATTGTTCCAAAGACCGATAGAAAATCTCCAACAGATTGAGCTTCGTCAGTACCCCGTCTCCTTCCTCGAAGTATTTCCTGTAATCTTGGTGGCCGCTCGCGTAGGCGAGAACAGCATAACCGTCGTAGAAATAGTGCTCCGGCACAGTCTACTCCCAGCCTTTTCTCATCTTTTCCTTTTGTAGTTGCAGGTCTTTGAACGGATACTTCCCGAAGAGGTGCTTGATGTCCGAAGCTCGCCTGACCGATATCTCCACCTCTTCTCCCTCCTTCAGATGCTCCCTCTCGATAATCTCCTTTGGTACGACCACTCCGAAAGAATTGCCCCATCGCTTGAGTCTTGCTTTAGCCTGCATAGTTAGACAATGTGTAACTTTGCGGTAAAAGCGTTTCAATGGTGCGCTTTTCAAATTCACGAATCGAGCAACAGCCTCCAAAACCACGACGAACCGAGCTCAACTATCGAGACCTTGAAATTGTCCTTGTTGGAGCAATCGCAGGCTGAGTGACAGGTTGCGGAGCAAACCCGCAATATTTTAATATGAAAACGGCAACAAAGATTATATGTCTGGTATTATTTCACCTCTATATTAAGTAACCAGTGGCACCACGGTATCACTGGTTACAATATTTAGTAACCAGTAGCACCAGTGAAAAATTATGATAGGAGACGACTTGGAAGCCAATCCCTTCTATGATCAACCTCTTGAAGCCGGCCAGATGGATCTTGTGGCCGACAGGAAGGAAGAAATTGAGCGTCTAGAAAAAGCAATCAAAAACGCTGCTAAGGGATTCAAGCAAAACTTTGCAGTTCTAGGCGATGATGGTAGCGGGAAAACATCAATACTAAACATAGCAGAAGCCAAAGCGAAACTAGTACCAAACATATTGATCGTTCGGCAGGAAATTACAGATTCAACCACAGAATTGACTTTTTTTAAAGGAATTTTGGGTTCAATTGTTCACGAGCTGGAAAAGCAAGTAGGCAGTTTATTTGTGAGCAACGATGCCAAGGACATTGCAAAGAGAGTTCAGGGAATAGTAAAGAGCGAAGAAAAGTCTGCGGAAATATCTGTCTCAATTGGAAATATACTATCCTTTCTTGGCTTTGGAGGAAGATTTTCTGCCAAAGAATCCTCAACCAGAGGAAGTTTTGAGGATGTTTCAGAAATAATTCCATCTCTTGAAGAAGTTGTCAGAGAGATCCTTTCGAAGAAATTCAAGGTCATAGTTGTAATGATAGACGAAGCAGGATATGCAAATTCAGAAACCACAAAATCACTCCTGCAGAGATTGCGCTTGTTATTCCAAAAAGCCAATTTTATGCTTACCGTGGCTGGAAACAAGTTACTCATAAGCGACTTGATAAAAATAGAACCAACATTTCGAAACCTCATACCGGTTAACTCACGAATAGAGATGAGAGAGCTTGAAGAAACTGACATTCAATCTCTAATCAATCTTAGAATCAATAAAGTTCGGAAGAATCCAAAGAAGTTTCGCAGTGAAAAAGAGCAGACAGAATACCAAGATCCCTTGTTTCTCGCAGATTCTGTTGCTGAACTACAAAGACAAACGAAAGGGCACCTGAGATTAATAATGATTGTTTCCAGCGAAGCGCTCGAACTTGCAATATCCGAAGGATCAGATAGAATAAAGCCAACTCACATAGTCTCGGCGGCACGTAGTATCCTCATAAAGAATGGAAAGGACATTTTCGGAAGCCTGAAAGAAAACGAAAGGCAAATAATCGAAAAACTGCATGTAACAAGAATGGAATCTATTCGTGGGATTGCAGAAGAACTTCACATAACTCACCCATTTCTGTCAAGAAAGTTAAGTGAGATGAAGGATTTGGGCTACCTAGAAAAGTTCGAAGGCATCAGGGGCGCGATTTATTACAGGCTATCGAGGCCACTGGAGATGTACCTTGATTCTCTTAGAGAAGGTTCGGAGTGAGTTTATTTACAATCGCTAATTACTCGTCCTTTCTTGAAAAACCTAGCCTCCAAAGTTTACATACTTCTCATTTGTGGAACATGAGGCGCGTTGTGGTACACCACTACGGATACTGAAGTAAGGATTTGGTCACTCGGTAGTGATCAGATGCTCGGAAGCATGCAACACACGCGGACCGGACAGAGTGCTCCAAGAGCCCTCACGAAACGAGCTGCCACATGGTAAATTGCTACGGAACGCATGTTGCGATCCCACAGCAAGTCGACGAATATTTATTTCCCCGCTGATTATGCATTCTAGAGTTAACAGCATTATGCAGGAAGTCGGGCTAGCTTTTGCTCTGATATCTGCGTTCATGCTCGGCTCAAACAAACTCCCAATACGAATGGCGCTCTTCGATCTCGACGAATCGCTTGCGACGGTCATCTCCGTTCTTCCTGCGATAGCGATGTTCGGCACGCCGTTGCTCTTCTATAGTGTCATCAAACTACCTTCTTTGCAGGCATTCCTCGTTCTTGCGCTTGCTGGAATACTGAACAACGGGATTGGGCGCTATTTTGTCTGGAAGAGTATCTCGACAATTGGGGCAAACCGAGGCAACATCTTGGGTTCTACGCAGTTTGTGTACGCGATCATAATAGCGGTACTGTTCCTTGGACAGAAACTTGATGTCTATTCTGGCGCGGGCTCACTTTTGGTTCTGTCGGGCATATTCCTGCTCGCAAAAGGCACGTCGGATGGCTCCTTCTTCTCAGCCAAGCAGATCAGGAAGGGAATTTTTTACGGCGTCCTAGGCGCATTCATGTGGGGATTGGCGCAGGTCGCGATGCAGGTTGGGATTCTCCAGTACAAGGATCCCATCATGGATTCGTTCATAACGCTCTCTGCCTCGCTCATAGTCACCATCCCAATCATGCTGGTTACAAGGGGTCGCTCCGAAAGACCAATCAAGCTTGAGAGGAAGAGTTTGTTTCTCATAATTTTGGCGGCGACTTTGGGCGGCCTTGCTGTATTCTTCAGGTATACAGCGCTGGCTATCATTCCACTCACAATTGTCTCAACAGTCAACGCCACTAACCCGATCATAACCCTCGTTCTGTCATACATTTTTATCAGGAATGTCGAGTTCATCAACAAAAAGACTGTTGTTGCAATAATAGTCTCTGCACTTGGCGTGGCGCTGATGTCTTTCTAGTGTTTGTTTCAAAGCTCGCAACTTGTATATGCACATCCAACTTCATCTCATGTCCCCAGCATTTTGAGCAGAACAGTTCTTAGCACATGATTCAGCAAGTTGTTCGGTGCAATTTTCTTTTACCACCCAGAAAATTCACCAGAACATGCCGTATTCCTTTAAATACGAATTTTGTGCATTTAGGACTCAATGGCGTCCAAGATAGCTAAAAAGGCGCCTAGCTGGTTCACAAGGCTCCTGATGCCTGAGCTCGCGGAGATTAAGGGCGAACTCAAGAACATCAACGCCAGAATCGACTCCACAAATACAAGAATCGATTCCACAAATTCCAGAATCAACGCGCTGGATTCAAAGATTGATTCTGTAAGGAATGAGTTGAAAGCTGATATTCAGCTGGTTGATTCGAGAATCGAGGACCTAGACAAGCGTTTGGACATAGTTCAACGCCTTACGATCTTGGAAGCAAAACAAAGAGAGCAAGAATCCAAGTCTCACTAGACTTGATTCCGATTGAGCTTTAGAGCAAGCTCAACGTGAGCGGTGATACCATAGGCTATGAAATGATTAGCTCTCCAAACTCAATAGCAAAGACATGAACAGGATGCCGGAGGAAGTGAGAGTATTGCTCAAACAGAGTGCTAGTCGGCTGTCCATAGTCACTCATCCGCGCAGATGAGGAGTACCCACCCACTCCATGCTTTCTCACCAGGCCGCTTACTGTAGATAAGACAACATAGCTATCGTAGAAACAGCGTGCGGGCAGAATTCAATCCCAAGCCTTTCTCGTCTTTTCCTTTTGGTAACTGTCATCTTCTCATACAAAGTAATGCATCAAACTTAAGTAATACTCAATCAGAAGAATTACTGTATGTCTGAAGCAATCGTCAGCGTGACCAAGAAGGGACAGGCCACTATTCCTAAGAAATTGCGCGCCAAGCATAAGATCGGCAAGAAGGCCCTGGTCATCGACACCAAGGAGGGAGTATTGTTGATGGCAATCCCTGATCCATCGCTTGAAAAAGGATCCCTCAGATCACTCTTCAAAACCAAGACCTCTCATGAGATCATGAATGAGATTAGGCAGGAAGAATTCAAACTAGAGCATAAGCGCAGTGGGCGGCGCACAACTTGGAAGTAGTCGTGTTCGATACACAGGCATTGCTCATCTTTTATCTAGGAGAACCCGGGGCGGACAGAGTAGAAGATTATCTCAAGCGAGTCCTCGACAAGAAAATCTCTGGTCGCATGAGCGTAGTCAATCTCGCTGAACTTTACTACGTACTTTCGAGAAAGGATAAGGCAGTCGCGGAGGAGAAGGAGCGCAATCTGAAAAGTTACGGCATCAAGATAGTTAATGTTCGCGCAAATACTTCGCTGTGGAAGAAAGCAGCAGAGATCAAAGCAATGAATGCAGTTTCGCTTGCTGATGCGTTCGCTGCAGCAACTGCATTCGATCTCAATGGGAGTCTAATCACTGGAAGCGATCGAGACTTTGATAAGATTAAGAATCTGAAGATTCATAGAGTCTAATTTGGACATTTGAAGTAGATTACGGCATCCCGATTTCAAATTGTAGATGTAGTCTTCCACCGATTCGCTGAGAGACACTTTCCTTCTTGCTGCTTTTGCAAGAGCTAGTTCTGCCTCTTCCCAGTCTTCTCGACTCAATGATCATTTCCTGCAATGCTGGATAGTTTCGGATTTCTTGAGTTCATTCATCGGCTATCACACATTTCATTAGATAGAGTTCGAGCCAGCTAGAGACATCGTTTGTGTTTAATTTCAGACAAGCTCGGTTTGAATCTGAGAGAGCATATTACGACTAAAGTTGCGACTCCTCACATGCCGACTTGTGGGAAGTTTTAGCGAAACCTTAGTTAGGACGCTCAAAAGTTTCTCTTGGGAGCCCTGTGTTTCGGAAGGCACTCTGTGCAGTAAACCGGTCGCCCTTGTGTGGGCTCGAATGGCACTTGGGTCTTTTTCCCGCAATCAGAACAGGTTACATCGTGCATTACTCTCGGTGGTCGTGAAAAGCCGCTGTTTCCTCTGCCTTCATCCCGTGTGCGCGGTCTGTTTCTGTTATTTCCATAGCTCATGTTCGATGAAGCGCTTCTATCGCTCTCCAGGTGTTCGACTATTTAGACCTTGTCAGTCAAAAATGGGCGAAAACTAACCCTGCATAGATAGTGCCTTATATCAGGTTAGCAAGGGTTTCTCTTGTGTCGAGAGATTCAAAAAGTTCATCCACCACTTGCACGAAACACGGTATAAGGCTGCGCATTGACGAGCATGGAAACCTTCACTGCCCAGTCTGTGAAAACGTCAGCAATCAGAAGTCATTTCGCAAAGGCCGTCGGCACTAATCCCGTGCTTAGGGGAAGTTGTGGGTGCGTATGAGCGCAATCCGAAGCAAATCTGGAGATTTGAAAAAATCTGAAAGGTTTGCTGACCGTTGTCCGAGATGTGGAAAAGGGCCATTGGTCAATGATTCAGCGAGTGGAGAATTATTCTGCAGCAACTGCGGTTACGTTATCAAGGAAAAGATGGCGGAGATTGGCCCGGAGTGGCGAGCATTTTCGCAGGAGGAAAAGAACAACCGATCTCACACGGGATCCCCTTCGAGTCTTGCAATGCATGACATGGGACTCGCCACGGTGATCGGGGTCACAAACACAGACGCTTCGGGCAAGTCACTCCCTGCATCGATGAAAGCTACTATCGAGAGGCTCCGCACATGGGATGGGAGGAGTCAGGTTCATGCATCAACTGATCGCAACAGGCGGCAAGCCTTCAGTGAGCTTGACCGTCTTGCGGATAAACTGAACGTGAGTAATGCGGTCATCGAAAAATCTGCCTACATCTATAGGAAGGCTCTCGAACGTGGGCTGATACGCGGCAGATCAATCTCCGCGTTAATAGCAGCAGCCCTCTATGCTGCTTGCAGAGACATGGAGACTCCTCGTACTCTCAAGGACATTTCTGCAATCGCTGGCATCAAGAAAAAGGAGATAGCTCGAAGCTATCGATTGCTGTTCAGAGAACTTGATTTACGAATGCCTGTCGTGGACCCTGTCAAGTGCATCGCCAGAATTGCAAGCAAAGTTGGGTTGCAGGAACGAACCAAGCGAAAGGCGATGGAGATTCTGAGACTTGCGGAAGAGAATCGTTCCTCTGCCGGAAAGGATCCGATGGGACTGGCAGCCGCAGCTCTATACGTCGCATGCGTCATGGAAAACGAAAACAAGACGCAGAAGGATGTTGCCGAGGCAGCCAATGTCACGGAAGTTACGATAAGGAATAGGTACAAGGGACTAAAGGGCACTCTTAAAATCTAGTCGAGAAGATAAGCAGATCATGAAAGAGATTACAATGATGAACTATGCTAGGTCAAACGGAGAGATTGGAGCTAGTTAACTAGGACGAATTCCATGGATTTGATGGGTAAAAAATTGTCCGCATATGAAGCAGAGGAACAAAGGCTGAGAAAGCTATACGATCAAGCTCGTATTCAAGGCGATAAGAAAAAGAAAAAGGAGTACAAGGAACTGATCGTCGAACTTAATCGACGAAGAAAACAAGAGCTTCGGGAGAGCCGAAGAGAATGACGTAACATTCTTCCTTCAACAGCCTTTTCTGAAAAATTGATGCAACGCGCATTGTCTGGCTCGGATGCGCACAACACTTTCTTTCAGAACGTAACATTTGGTAACATATGGCAAGAAAGGTAACATCCTTAAGCAAGTACATTGCACATAGAAGTGCAAACCATTTTGCCAGTTAAGAAATCCAAGACCAAGAAAAAGAAGTAGAAACCGACTGCATCTGACTTCCGTCGTTGACTCGCCGGCAACAATATTTATCAGTTGCAGGCGAGCAATTGACGTACTTTCCTTTATTCCTCAAATTGCTCTCTCACGTCGATGTCCATACTTACTTCGACATCAGCTTGTTCACACGTAATCAGACTAGACGGCGAAACGATAACCGAAGCTTCTTTTTGAATGCGAAATAGTTCTCGAGCCTCACAATGCGAAGCTCTGCGGCCTCTCCTGCTGTCGTGTAGCGTCCTGCTGGATCCGATTCCCAAGCGCCTTTGAAACGGCATTCGAGGCAGTCCACGTGAGTGCTATCAACTCGAGTCTGCGTCAGTCTCGACCTTTTTGGATGGAAAACACGCATGTCGAAACAATGAGTGGGAGAATTCGTTAGTAGCCTCCGCCGCCTGCACCCGGTGGTGGACCGGCTGGGGCACTCATCTTGCCAGAGGCAATCACGTCGTCGATGCGCAGTATCATGCTTGCCGCTTCCGTCGCTGACCTAATGATCTGCTCCTTGACCGCTACTGGCTCCAACACTCGGTCGCCCATCATGTCAGAAACTTTGCCCGTTCGTACGTTGATACCGTACCACGTCTTTCCCTGGCCGTGCTTTGCCCTGATGTCCACCTGAGTGTCAATTGGATCCATTCCCGCATTTTCGGCGAGCGCCCTTGGGATAGATTCAAGCGCGTCCGCAAATTTCACAACCGCAAGCTGTTCTCGCCCAGAAAGCTTGTTTGCGTATTCTCTGATTTTCGCGGAAATGTCTTCCTCCGGAGCGCCTCCGCCGGCGACGATCGCAGGCCTTTCGAGCACGTCCTTCACGACCATTATCGCGTCGTGCATGCTCCGCTCGGCCTCGTCCACCACCCTCTGCGACCCGCCCCTGACGAGTATCGTAACCGCTTTCGGATTCTTGCAGCCTTCTACAAAGACCCACCTGTCTTGCTCGACTTTTCTTTCTTCGACGAGCTGAGCTTTGCCTAGGTCTTTCTCAGTGAGGTCGTCCAGGTTCGTGACCATCCTAGCTCCAGTCGCCTTTGCCAATTTTGCCATGTCTGATTCCTTGGCCCTCCTCACTGTAAGGATACCCTTCTTTGCAAGGAAGCTCTGAGCCACATCATCGATTCCTTTCTGGCATATCACAACGTTTGCGCCCGCCGATGCAATCTTTTCGACCATCGCTGAAAGTATCGAGTTCTCCTCCTCTAGGAATTTGTTCATTTTGGAGGGATCGCTTATCCTGATTTCAGCAGAAAACTCTGTCTTTTCGATCTCAAGCGGCGAGTTTACTAGTGCGATCTTCGCGTCCACGATTCTCTTTGGCATCCCCGGATGGACGACTTCTTTGTCCAGAACGATTCCTTTGATCAACTTTGTATCGCTGGTAGACCCTCCGGGTTTCTTTTCGACCTTTACGTTGTCAATGTCCACTTTGTAGCCAGAGTCGCTTTGATCAGCTATCTGGAGAAGTGCCTCCACGATTATCGAGGCGAGCTCGTTGCTGTCGCTTGCCACGAGTTTTGTCTGCATGCTTGTCTCCGCGACCTGTTTCAAAGCCGCCTTGTCACCGGGCTTTACCTTGACCGCAATTTCATTCAGGAACTCTATTGCCTTGTCCACAGCCTTGGAGTACCCATCAACAATGATAGTTGGGTGTACTCCCTTGTCGATTAGTTCTTCCGCCTTTTCCAACAGTGCTCCCGCAAAGACAACCGAAGAAGTTGTACCGTCGCCAACTTCGTTGTCAGTGGTCTTTGAGATCTCAACGATCATCTTCGCGGCTGGGTGCTGCACGTCAATTTCCTTCAAAATTGTGGCTCCGTCGTTTGTTATCGTCACGTCTCCCATGCCGTCCACGAGCATCTTGTCCATCCCTCTCGGTCCGAGAGTCGTCTTCACAATCTCTGCAATCAACTTGGCTGCATTGATGTTGTTTCGCTGGGCCGCGTTGCCCTTGGTTTGAGACGATCCCTCTTTGAGAATTAGTACCTGCTGACCGGTCGAGGTTGTAGCGGGAATCACTGTTGCTGACATATTTCTTGCTTCCTTCTCCTTGAGTATTGAGAACTTGCAATAGCTCATAAGCCTAGCGCTGGATATGAATATCCGCAAACCATCAGATACTACAAAGCAGCACATCCACTGTGTCTAGGCGAGTCCCGAGAATACGAAATGGTCTCCACAAGACGAAAATTGTAAAAATGGAGTCCCTTTAGAGCCTCTCGTGGGCGTCATACTCGCCAAAATCGAATCTTCCTCAACCTCCTTTTCACCTATATACTAGCTTAGGGAGAGCATTGATTGAACAATTTTTCTTGCCGCAAACCAAAGCAATCATCAGCATAGAAAACGTTGTAGCTTCCGCCAGCGTAAACCAGACGATCGACTTGAATCAAATCACGCGCACCTTCGCTGACGTCGAATATCATCCTGATCAGTTCCCGGGCTTGGTCTTCAGACTGAAGGTCCCCAAGACCGCGACACTGATTTTCGGCTCGGGAAAGATGGTTTGCACCGGCTCCAAATCCTCAGAACAGGCTTTCAAGGCTGTAAAGTCCGTAGTCCAAAAATTGCGAAAGGGTGGGATCGAGATCAGAAATGAGCCGACGGTTGTCGTTCAAAATATTGTTGCGTCTGCATCTCTCGGCGGCAGGATCCACCTGGAAGAAGCTGCGCGTCAACTCCCGAAATCTATGTACGAACCGGAACAATTCCCGGGTTTGATCCACAGAATGTCTGACCCGAAAACGGTAATACTCCTCTTTGCTTCGGGAAAGCTAGTGTGCACTGGGGGAAGGACGGAGGCGGATGTCTATCGAGCAGTGAACAACCTTCACACGACTCTAGAACAAAAAGGACTAATGATATACGCTTGAACTATTCTAGCACAGTAATTGCCTGACGCTGATCTTGCGCAATTGTCATTCGGAACCAGAGTGAAGCTGTAACGTTCTCATTCGTTAAACACGAATTTCATACGCAGTGAAGATCTCGCTGGTCGAGGATGAATCAGGAACCCTCACGAAATGGGTGTACCATGTTTCACAGCCTTCGCCTAGAAATAACCAAGCGACTTACCTGTAGTACGAAACCGCGAGCCTCTCGGATGGCTTGCCTTCTCTCGAACTCTTGACTTTGCGTATTGCATCCTCGAAGTGCTTCATAGTCACAGTCGCTTCCGATGAGTGCTGCTTCGCATCCTCTGGTTTTGGATGGGCGGCGAGGTACTCTTGTAGCACAAGTGACACTGCGGTGTTGACTACGGCAGTAATGTCAGCACCGCTGAATGCATCAGTCATTTCAGCAACTCTACCCAAATCAAGATCCGAGCCAAGACGCTTCCCTTTTGTCTGGATCACGAGTATCTGTCTCCTCGCGTCCTTGTCTGGTTGTGGAATGTAGAGCAATTTGTCAAACCGTCCGGCTCTCAAGAGTGCAGGGTCGACCATGTCCATTCTATTCGTTGCGGCTAGAACCACAACACCCGACAGTGATTGTATTCCATCGAGCTCAGTAAGCAGTTGGCTCACCACTCTTTCGGTGACCATGCTGTCTCCTCCCAAACCTCTGAGCGGAGCTAACGCATCTATTTCATCGAAGAAGATTATACAGGGAGATGCCTGCCTAGCTCGCCTGAAGACTTCTCTCACGCCTCTTTCTGATTCACCTACCCATTTGGAAAGAAGTTCTGGTCCTCGTATGCTGATGAAATTCGCTTCGCTCTCCGTGGCTACTGATTTTGCAAGCAGCGTCTTCCCTGTCCCGGAGGGTCCAAACAGGAGTATCCCCTTTGGCATGCTGTATCCAATCGTGCTGTAAAGGTCGGGATACTTTAGTGGCCACTCAACCGCCTCCTGCAACTCCTTCTTGATGCTGTCCAGTCCGCCGATGTCTGACCATCGAACATCCGGAGTTTCGATGTACACCTCCCTCATGGCGGAAGGAGTGACATCCTTGAATGCGAGTTGAAAGTCTTCGTTCGTGACCTGAAGTTTGTTCAGGAATTCTGGCGTCAGCTTGTCTTCCTGAAGTTTGAGCTCGGGAAGCACGCGCCTCAGCGTTTTCATCGCTGCTTCCTTGCAGAGACCCTCGATATCAGCTCCAACGAAGCCATGCGCCACAGACGAAAGCTTCTCGAGATCCACATCCTGCGTGAGCGGCATGTGCCTAGTATGGATCTGTAGAATCTCAAACCTCCCCTTCTTGCTCGGCACCTTGATCTCGATTTCTCTATCGAATCTTCCTGGTCTTCTTAGAGCAGGGTCTATCGCGTTTGGGCGATTCGATGCCGCGATGACGATTACCTTCCCTCGCGCCTCGAGGCCGTCCATGAGCGAGAGCATCTGGGAAACTACCCTCCGCTCGACCTCGCCTGTTACCTCTTCCCTCTTTGGCGCGATGCTGTCTATTTCGTCTATGAAGACTATCGTCGGAGACTTTTCTCTTGCTTCCTTGAAAATCTCCCTCAGACGCGCTTCGCTCTCTCCGTAGAACTTGCTCATGATCTCGGGGCCGGAGATCGAGATGAAGTGCGCATTGCTTTCATTTGCGACTGCCTTTGCGAGCAAAGTCTTTCCTGTTCCCGGAGGACCGTAGAGCAAAACTCCCTTTGGGGCTTCAACACCTAATTTCTCAAAGATTTCAGGGTGCCTCAAAGGAAGCTCTATCATTTCCCTGACTTTTTGGATTTCGTCTTGTAGTCCTCCGATATCTTCGTAGGCCACCTGTGGCACGCCCCTGAGTGTCTCCCCCTTCTCTGAGATTGAAAAGATGGTGCGTTGAGTGATCAGAACGGCATCGGCCATCGGGCTGACGCCTAATACCTGGAAAGTGAGACGACCACCAAAGTAGGGAATCATGATGTTGTCGCCCTTAGTGACGGGAACACTCTCGAGTGCATCAGCAAGATACTTCTCATCGATTGGCGGGATGGCTTCCAGGGGTGCGACCACGACCTTTTCAGCTGGCGGCGCCTTGATCTTCTTAATCGTAACCGTGTCTCCGATAGCAACACCCGAATTGTTTCTGATCAGGCCATCGATCCTGATGACGCCTCTTCCTTCATCCGAAGGATAGAGCGGAAGACATTTGCCGACAGTATTTCGCTTGCCCTTTATCTCGACAACATCTCCAGTTGAGGCATCGAGAGAGTCCATTGCATCGTAGTCTAACCTGACTACGCCCCTGCCCACATCTCGAGTGTATGCCTCCAGGACCTTCAGGTTAATGCCTTGCTGACTCAATCGAAACTGACTTCCTTTGGTTTGCCGACATTGAATACATCGACTCCCCCCTATTACTGTCTTTCATGAGTCGTACAGGGCTGGCTTCAAGTACTTTGAGCGCCATGAGTTGGCTCATTCGAGAGAGTTGGATTGCCACATGGGAAAACATCAGTTTTTGTCCTGATCGAGCCTATTGACCCTGTTGTCTTGAGCTGATTTCATTACGCAAATTCGGAATTTCCGTCTTTCGGTGAATTACGCGTAGACTCATGCGTGGCGATGTCCGGGTGGTGTGGCAGTCTTCAGTGTAGCTTAAAACATGCAGGAATTCTGTCCGACGCTGAAGCAAGCTGTTTAAAGAACTCGGCGAACTCCGCCACATCAACAACTTCAACAAGGTCATTCTGCCGGTCTCCACGGCCTTCTTCATCTACACTTTCGGCTGGGGTGTAACTTCTCCGGTTTTTTCGATCTACGTCAACAACATCACTGGGAACGCGTTTCTCACTGGATTGATACTTTCTGTCACAACGATGGCGGGCGTCTTTCTCAATATTCCCTTCGGACTCATCGAGGACAGGTTGAACATGAAGAGAGTACTCCAGGTTGTCCTTCTGTTTTATTCCGCGCTCGCTCTCCTCTATCCTCAGGCTAACGGTTTCGTCCCATTGCTCTTGCTGAGCATAGGAAGGGGGCTCGCATCCTCCTTTCTGTGGCTGACCTCCTGGGCGTACATCTTCACCTACACGGACAAGGCGGTGAAGGGAAAGGAAACTGGCTTTTTCTCAGACATGAATGACCTTGCATCAGCGCTATCTCCAATTGTGGGAGGACTCGTCTCGATTCTGTCTTTCTTTCTGCCGTTCTACGTACTGAGCCTGACGAGTTTCATCGCATTTGCAGTTGTCACCATCCGCCTCAAAGAAAGCCCCAAACCGGAAAAGGCTTCGCTGAAACTCCAGATTTCCAAACTCGCAAGCTACATGCACGATAGAAAATTCGTGAAGACTGTGGTCTTGATAATTCTGTTCTATGCCCTGATCAACATTTACTACTCGTTCTTCTCTGTATTCCTGAACGACGAGGGAATATCTATTCCGCTCATAGGTGTGATATTGACCGTTGCGCTGCTACCAGCGGTCAGCCTCGAAGTTCCAATGGGACACCTGATGGACACCCATGGAATCAGAAAGATGCTCTCACTGGCTGTTGTGATGACCACCGTCACAGCCCTGTTGATTCCGCTATCAAGCAACTTCGTTTACACGATTGTGCTCGTGACCGCATTCACTGTGAGCTATACCATGATCTTCATCGCGCTGTATTCTAGGATGTCGGACATAATGCGCCAAGACAAGGTTGCGATGACCGGAGCCATAGCAACGTTCAAAGATCTGGGTTACACCATAGGGCCGCTAATTGCTGGTGGATTGATCGGGGCGATAAGCATCAGGAGCACTTTCTTTGTCGCCGGCGGGGCGTTCATCCTCTTGCTGCCTGTTGCGCTGCTTCTGCATGATTGATTCTCTTTTGATCTGGAACAACTAAGGAGTAATGAGTGGCTAGTTCTGTGTCCTCATAAATTGCCTCAAGCAATTTGTCTCTCGAATTGTTCCCACTTGCAATGAACTCTCTTCCATTTGCAGTTGCTTCTCCTTAGGAGTTGCAGACTGAATTGCCGCTACACTTCTGGAATGAACCTCTTCATGAATTCGAGTATTGCTTAGTTTTCTCTGGGATTAAGAGCTACCTGCAAACCGTAGCTTGTCGGCTTTGGAATAATCCAACCCCGACGAATAAGATCTCTTCCAAGATCATCAAGCCGTTTCGCGCCATGTTTCCCGAGATCAGAACCTTTGAACCCCTTCTGAAGGTTATCGAATGCAGTGTGACTGGCACCCCAGTTGCCTCTTTTGTGGAGTTTGAAGAGAATCGTTGCTTTTATTTCATCGTCTGAATCGTAAGTTCAATTTTTGTACTTTCAGAGCACGCATTGAAATACTTGATCTGTTACATACATTGCGACATCAAAGATGACGTACGCACGCGACGAGACACTGCTACTAAAATATCTCGGGTCGAGCCCGGTGCTCAGAATCATTGACTTTCTTCTGGACAACCCCTTATCGGACTATTCGAAGAACGAGATTGCCAGCAATCTAGCAATGAGCAGGGCCACTTTCTTCAAGTATTGGAAGGAGCTTGAGAAATCCGGGGCCGTTAGGTCGACTCGGAAAATTGGACGTGCTACTATGTACAAACTGGACACTTCAAACGATGTGATAAAACAGTTGATCAAACTTGATATGACTCTTTCCAGAAAGACGATGGTGAGAGCAACAGAACAATATCAGAAACCAATTACCATGAAATCAGGGACTCGTTAGCGCAATCTGATGCGAAGTTGCGTCATAATCGACAATCTCTATCGATTGCGCCCAACAGTGCTAAGATCGAATAAGTGGCTGTCGAAAGTGGAATTTGCTCATTGTTATGATAGGAAGTCTTACGATACACTCAATTGATAGGAAAAACTATTTCTTGAAAATCCTTCCGCACGCCAAGAGAAACTCGTTTCCTCTTTCCGTGACTTCAATCAAATGCTTTGACCTTACGACTCCGTGATAACTTATCCTCTTGACTGTGACGAATCCAAAGTCAAGCAGAATTTTCACGTATTTGTGAAGAGTGTGCCTGTCGGGCTTGCTTGCCGAGCTGTTTGCCAGTTGCTTCGGAGACATTTCACCCG
>JAKAPU010000214.1 GCA_021806865.1 archaeon | reverse complement strand
CTCCGTTAAGGCAGTTGTCTCTTTATCTGACTAGCTACGACGTGACCTATCTTTGGAACAGCTGCTATTCTCTCTTCCGGGGCGAGCGACAATTTTTCAATATCCGTGAAACCGGCAGAATACAAAGCTCTTGCTCGAACCCTGCCAATACCTTCCAGCTTCGTCAGTTGTATGAGCTCGTTTTTGATCCCGTACTGCACTCTTTCCCTCAATTCGCTAGATTCCAGAGTCAAATCGTTTCGTTCGAACAATTTGGCTAGCTCTCCGATAGAATACAGTAACCAATCGGCGTTTTCTGTCATCCTGTGTAAGTCTCCCGGCTCTATTGAGTATTTTTCGAGAATTGATTGTTCCTGATCTTCGTTTATCCAAGCTGAAAGCGCCAACACCGTCCGAAAGTCCGTGAGTATGTCATCGTACTGCTGATAGTAATCGATTTCCAGATTGCCAATGGGAATCATGAATTCCTCCTTTCGAGTCTGAAGAACATCATCAACTTCTGCGGTGTCCTTTGCCCTTGCGCTGTATTTGGGAGACATGTCGGGGGTTTGCGAGATCAGGTGCAACAGACCAAGCGTGTGTTTTGAGTTCTTTTTGGCAGTAATTATTCCACGCCTCATGATTATTGCAGACATTGGATCTATATAGAGGAACGCGACTCGCTTACCGAAATCTGTCGCGGCAAACCTTTTCATTTTTCGTACTAGGAGGGATTCCTCTTCAAGGTAAACAAGCGCTTTCTTAACCCGAACCTTCATTGAAGCGAGATTGTATTGCGAACCAAACAGAGTGTGTCCGAAGAACGAATAGATATCTTCCTCAGTTAACCCTCTGGTTGCCGCAATTAGTCCAAGAAGATGTGCTCGCAAAGGCCCATCTGATGAAAGCTGAGATCTAATCGGTTCCGGTTTTGCTTGAAAGTAGTGATCATATATCTCTTGCGAACTTATCTGGTTTCCCGCAAGCAAGACTATCTCTCCAAAACTATCGTAGCGCGGTCTACCGGCACGCCCAGCCATCTGCTTGAACTCCATTACACTGATTGGAGATTGACCGCCATCTTCGTAGTTGTAGCGCAACAGACTGCTTAGTACCACTCTTCGTGCAGGCAGGTTCACTCCAGCTGCGAGTGTGGGTGTGGAACAGAGAATCTTGATCTGTCTCTCGCGGTATGCATCTTCTATGATTTTGCGATGTCTCGAATCCAGCCCAGCATGATGAAATGCTGCACCCTTCGTTACAATCGCAACTAGCCTGCGTGAGAGTTCGGTCTCCTCTCCCGTTGTCATTATCTTGTGTCCGATCTCTCTCAACTTGGCACTGTCCTCGAATGACAATAGCTTTGGCAAGATTTCTGATGCTTTCTCTGCCATTGAGACAGCTCTCTTGCGAGTTTCGCAAAATATCAGAGATTGACCTCCTTCTTTCACGGCGTCCAGCGCCACATCGATAGCAGCTCCTCGATTTGATTGAATCAAGCGCTTTTGTTCCCCGTTGACAAATGCCAATGTGCCATAGTCATAGACCCCTTCGATTAGTTTAACGGGTCTCCATTCTGTGTCGATGAGTTCTGCGTTCAACCAGCTTGCAAGATCCCCTGTATTGCTGATGGTGGCGCTAAGTGCAAGGATCTGGGTACCTGGATGATACTTCGTAATCTTAGAAAGTATCATTTCAAGCGTAGGACCCCTGTGCGCTTCGCCTACAAGATGGATTTCATCCGCGATGAAAAGTGAAACAGAATCTATCCACGAAGTACCGTGCCTCAGTATCGAATCAAACCTCTCGTTGGTCAAGACAATAATGTCTCCACTACCCAAAGATTCTCCCGAAGAGTCATAATCGCCTGTCGAAATGAAAACTCTGAGCCTAGATCTTTGACTGCCGGGCCTCTTGAGAGGTTCAAACACTTTCTTGAATTCCTCATACTTCTCGGCTGCAAGAGCGCGCAAAGGGGCTAGGTAGACGACTTTGCCACCTCTTTCTATTGCACGAATTGCGGCAATCATAGCGACTAGTGTCTTTCCACTAGCCGTCGGTGTTGCGAGGACCAGGTTCTTCCCTTTCAACATCCCGCTATTCATTGCATCCTCCTGAGGCGGGTACAGTGACTTGTAACCCTGAGATGTAATTGAGGCTACGAAATCAGAAGGGAGGCCTGGTATGTCCTCGATTAACAATTAGGAGGATGAGCACCTCATTCCTGTAGGCTCGAAGCTATTTCCTCAAGCTTTCTTGAAGAAATTGGGTTTCACTTCGTAGATGACGCCTGATTTCCACATGTCTTGGAACACCTTTTCAGCTTGCTCTCGCGAGAACTTGCCAGTTTTCTCCATCTCTTCATAGAAAGCTTTGTTCTCAACAGGTTGTTTAGACTCCCCTGAGAGTTTCTTGAAAACTTCAAGTGCCGCTTCACGAAGCCCTTTTTCGCTTAGTGGCTTATTGTAGAGGACGCCGATGTCTACCTTCTTTGTTGCCTGGTCCACGGCAACAGTGTTCAGCATACGCTCCACCAGGTTGATAGCGTGCAAGGCATCGTCTTCAGTTACACGAGGATGTAGCAATATTCGCGCTCTGGCGATGGCGAGCCTAATGAGTCCCTCGAGCCATCTTGGTGTGACTGAAATCTGGTCTGGAGATGCCTCTCTTCTCAGTTTAATGTAGAAAGCGGAGAGTCGATTACGCGCTTCTTCAGTAAGCTCTGGTTCGATCTTCTTTGCATAGATAATGTATTTCTTCAGTAGCTCGAAATCCACTGGAGGCTGAGTCGGAAAGGTGGATTTAGCCCTCATATCCAAGATATGGCGAGCTATTGTTTCGTCTTTGCTTGGATCGGCCTCATCTCTGAGAATGAAAACCAAGTCAAACCTTGTGAGAAGTGGAACAGGCAATGCGACATTGTCCAAGATATTCTTGTAAGGATCATACTTGCCGTCGACAGGGTTTGCCGCTGCGAGGATGCTTGTCCTAGCATTTAGGGTGGCTATGATTCCACCTTTTGCTACGCTCGCCGTTTGTTGCTCCATCACTTCGTGTAGAGCTGATCTATCTTCGTCTCTCATCTTGTCAAACTCATCAATGCAGGCCACTCCGAGATCGGCTAGCACCGTAGCTCCCGCCTCGAGCATCATCATACCATTCTTTTCTTTCACAACAGCAGCAGTCAATCCTGCAGCGGTCGAACCTCTACCGCTAGTGAATAGACCCCTCGGAGCAATTCGCGAGACGTATTTTAGCAGCTCTGACTTCGCTGTATTGTGAGAAATCAAACCATTCGCAATGAACCTGTGCCCATTCGGCACCTCGATGTCATAAACCCGTTGTGGCTTTTCGTGTCGCACAATTCTGACAACTCTTTCCAACCGTTGCCCATGAAATGTTCTCTTTTCACCTGGTTTTTTGACTAGTTCCTTTAGTATCTTGTTTTTTCTCGCTGATGCAAAGCCAATTTCCCTAGAAAACTTGACAATCTGACTTCCACGCCTAATTCGTAGAGCATTTCCGATAATGCGCGAATGTATTCCAAACCTGAGAAGCAAGATCTGTACATCTCGAAGCAGTTCTACGTCCTTTGCCTTCAGGGAAACATCCCCGATGCCTCGTCTTAGAGGAAAGACACATCCATCTGCTTCAAATAACCATTTCAGGAATTCCGCAAGAACTTTATTTCCAGAACGTAGAATCATTTCCGGAACCCTCTTCGACTGGAGAAAAGCAAGATTCCATGCTACATCTTTGCTGTCAATAGTTGCATAGTGCAAAGGTACCTTCCTTCCTTTGGCAATTCTTCGCCTGACACTCGGTCTTAGGCCAAAGAGGCTTTCAGCGATTGTAAGTAGCTTCGGAAGTATGTCTCTGTCTGTTTCTGCGACCACAAATCCAACTTGCTCTCCGGTCTTCCTCACCCAGCCGTCGCCGAGCACGTAACCGCAGAATGCTCCTAGTTCTTCTGTCACAAATTTAGGCAGCTTCCCTTTGAATGCTGGGCCGTATTTGCTCTTCCCAGGATATTGTTGGAAATTCGTCTTAACCGGTGCAGTGACTGTGCACGGAAGAAACGTTGCCACCGCTACTTTATCGCCGACACGAATCTGGTCGAGCCTTCGCCATTCCTTTTCTCTGCTCCCATATTCATTTACTCTTGCCAGTATTGGATGGTTGAATGTTCCTTTGACGCTCTTTCCAGATTCAGTTATAATTTCGATTACCGGTTGTTCTTCGTAGATATGATACGTGGTTGCGACAGCTCTCTTTCCCCCGCCTTCGCCTGTCAGAACTTGCATGTTTAACTCCTGCAAGTGCGAGCTTCCGATATCTCCAATCTTGGCAATTGTTCCGTTTCCAAGAACTATTCTCTCATCTGCGACTAGACAACCAGGATCTCCTACTAGCAACACGTTGATGTCACCTCTAAGCGATGAGCCATCTGGCAAATTCTTCTGAGGCGAGCCGACCATCAGTAGAAGGAAT
>JAKAPU010000213.1 GCA_021806865.1 archaeon | reverse complement strand
TTTCTGAATCTTTGTCAAGTTTGGCGAGTTCTCTCTCAAGGCGCTTCGTATCGCGCGTCTATTTGCAGGTACGGCATCACATGAGAGAAAAGCCCCGTTGAGTTATCTTTTCTTCTGAAGCAGTCGTCTTCTTTTGCCGCATCCCGGCCGAGGCTCTTTTGTCAGTTTCTTTCATCGAGAGAGTTCAGGAGGTCGGCACCGCTGGGATTGTGATATTCTGAATTTGGGATGGCTCTGCAACGAGTAGTGTCATCGTACCTTCAACATGATCCAGACTCTCTATCTCGGCCATAATGACGTCCTTGATTTCTTGCACAGTACTACCTTCGACCTTTACGAGGATGTCGTAGACACCATACACGACGTGAGCTTCAGAGACGCATCCCACCTTCGCCAGTTCTTTCATCACTTCGCCTATAACACCCGTTTCAGCGCTTATGAGCACGAAGGCGGTCGGCACGGTCGAAAAGCCTCAGCCACGAGATTGCGGCGAACAATCTAAAAAAGGCCGAAGACGATCCTCAATCTTAGGAATAAGAAGAATAAGCTTCAGTAATTAGTGGCCGTAATCCCTTTGCTGTCTTTGCCTCACTTGTTATCTTTAGAATCTTGACTCAGAAAGTGTTCCTTGTCATATTTCGCATAGTTTCTTTCCAGAGCTTTCATTTTCATCTTATCGCTCGCTTCCATTGCGGCGAGGGCTTGATCCATGATGTGTTCTCTCTGCATGGAGCCGAGTTCAAATTGTGAGGATGTCAAGTCGTGAAAAATGTCATTCCTAAACTCTTGGAAATTCTCGATTGCTCTGCGTTCTTCCTTTGTAAGTACTTCATCGCCCCAGATTCCTTGTTGTTTCAGGAAGAGTTTCTTCTGCTCAAGTGTCAGCTCGTTCTCTAGGAACTTTGCTTTGTCGTCGGCGTGATCCAAGCCAAATTCAGAAGCCACCGCCGTCGTGAAATTCTGTTCAATGTTTGCCCAGGCAAGTAACATCAGGTCAGCAAACTTCCTTTTTCTTCTCAAGAAATCCTGCATGGATTCGCCTGGTTCTGCGCGCTCGTCTTCCTCCCACAATGTTCCTAGACCACTTAACGGATAGCAAATACTCCTAGTTATAATCTGTAGTTCTTCTGTGTCGGTCAGAGTGAACAAGCGATGACGCAGCTACTCAGCCAAGAAAGTGTGCTTACTCAGAGCTTGAATGTTTGTCAGCAGCTGATGAGAAAGCGCGCGGGTCAAAGATTGTCTGGATTGATGTTATCTTCCCTTCTCTGACTTCATACCAAGAGCACATGAATGCGCTTGCGTGAGGTGCGACATAGTTGTAGAGCAGGCACACATCATCTCCATCCACAAAGACCTTCTTCACGTCGTACTTTCCACGATGTTTTTGCAGCATCCCAATGAACTCCGCTGGATCGCTGAAAGCTTCGCCTTCTGGTCCCCTGATCTTGATGTCATCGTTCAAGTAGCCTTTTGCGACTCCGAAATCATGGCTGTCCAATGCCCTGACGTAAGACAACACAACGTCTTTCGCGCTTTCATTCTTTGTTTCCATGCGTTGTAGTTCCCGATACCAGTTCTTAATGTCGGCCCTACAGCGATGAGGAATTTCGACAAGCTTAAGCGATGCCATGACGGCTTTCAGCACCGCTTCATGCACCGCTTTGACGACCTTGATGTCAGGATATTCAAGGAGCTTAGTAGCCCCAGTTCGCTTCAATGGAATGTGAGGGTAACTTATTCGAACATTGCAAGAAGGATTGGCGTCGATGAGGAGACTGTAAGAAGGAGAGTGAAGCGAGCGGAAAAACTTGGATCCGTGCCTGGATGGAGAATGATGGTCAATCCTCATGTGATTGGATGCGAAGCTGCTGGCGTTGATCTGGAAGTCGAGGACGAGGAGAAGAAGGAGAAAGCTGTCGCCGAGATCAGTCGGATCGATGGGATAATCAAAATACTTGACTTCAGGGGGAAAGGATTGCAGGCAACGTTGTACTATCCAAGTGATGACGCCCTAAGAAGGAAAGTGGATCTTGTCAAATCAATTTGCTCTTCATCCGAAGAACCAACCGTTTGGAAACTGGGCTTTCCTCGCTCAGACGTCAGACTTACGACAACCGACTGGAAAATAATTCAAACAATGCTTGAGGATGCGAGAAAAAGTCTTGAAACTGTTTCGAGGTCTACCGAGGCATCTGTCAGGACGGTATCAAGACGGCTGAAGTATTTGATCGAAAAACGCGCAGTCTATCTCCAAGGCACTCCCAACTTTAGGAAGTTCGTCGGTCTGAGCTGCGTCTTTTTGGTGTTCAGCCCAGACACTGAGAAAAAGAAGGCAGCTGATGATATGATAATATCCAAAGTCCCTAGGATTGAAATATTCAATACCAGTTCAAAACAACATTCCACTTTTGTAACAATGTTCGACAATTTGTCTGAAGCTGACGAGTTCGCGAAATGGATCAGGAGTCTTGACGGTGTCGAGACTGTAAAGATGGGCATTATGAAGGAGCTCATCGTCGTGCAGAATTGGCTGAAGGATGAGATAGGCAGGCGACTTTCGGGATAAGAAATGCCATTCAAAAAATTTCCTTGGGAGCCGCGGTTTGTGTTCAAAGTCGCGATCACTTCCAGTCAACGAACTCATCCAAACAGCTCTCGATCAATAGGCCTGGCATAGTGTCAAATTATAACGCAAGCACAACGTGAGTGCCAGCCACAATTGGTAGAGATGTGGCATAAACCTCCTCTCGGAAAGGACAGCATACATCGAACAGTTCGAGCAGCGACTTATTTCCGGCCGAGAGAGTAAGTCTTGCTACTAGTCTTTTTCAAATTTCAGAATCCTGCTTTCGGTCACTATCATTTTCAGTGGAACATCGTATTCATCAGCTGGAACCTTAACCACTCTCTGCACTTCAAATGCAAGACCAATGGTCAGATTCCCTTTCAGAGGAGCTAGAGCAATGTCGAAATATCCTCCACCATTGCCGATGCGGTATCCCCTTTCATCCCAAGCCACAACGGGAACGATTATCATTGATGCCTCGCTCAGGGCGACAGGACGGACGAACTCCGGCTTCGGCTCCAAGATTCCGAAATGTCCAACGGCAAGTTCAGACAGATCATGGAGCTCTGAGAAAACGAGGTTCTTGTTGCGTGGGACAACGAGTGGTACTAGTACTCTCTTAGAATTGCTTAGAGCATCCCTGATGATATGCTCTGTCTGAACTTCTTCTTGTTTGGATACGTAAGTGGCGATCACATTGGAGGCTTTGAACTCTTCAAGGTTCTCAAGCTTCTGTCGGATATTTTCGCTCAATGCAAGAATATTCTGGGAGCCGAGCGCGTGCCTTGCGGCTCTAGCACTTTCGCGGAGTTCTATCTTGCTCATTTTAGCTCGACTGCCTCGTTGGTATCGGTTCTTACTGTGTTACATGAACAAAGGGCAAGATAACTCTTGACAGACGATCTGTACGTGGGCTGTGGGTAAAAGACATTACTGCCTTTGCCAAACCAATGTTCTCTTTTCCACTATTGCTTTTTTTGGTGAGATGTAATCTAATTGTTGCTCTAATTTTGAAACGCGAATCTCAATGTCAGAATCTGGATCTACACTCCTATCAGGGTTAAAAAGGATGCGCAAACTGGAATTGAAAGGTATCGAATCGCAATTTGACCCTTAATCTCATGCAACAAGCAACGTACGTTGTAGGCATGGCCATAGTTGTGGCCTTTGGATTCTACGCTATGAAACTCCTGGCATCGTTCAGGGAGGGAATGCTAGAGAAGGGATGGAAGCAGGTAGCGGTTGGTGCGATTCTCCTAATATTGTCCCAGTTTTTGTTTCTTGTATCAGGGATCGGTTTCTCCAATGTGGAATCTGTCTTTAACACGTTCGGGACATTAACCAGGTTTTTCGGAATGGTTTTCATCATCCTTGGAATGAGAGCACACTACCAAGTTTGGCGGCTTGACAACAAGGAGCTCGAGGTCACGACCGAATCTGGGAAACCTCTCGAGTGTTAGAAAGCTCTTGGGAGTCTCTTGTCGGATATGAGGTAGCGGGTAAGAGAGTTGCTGCATTTTGGATCAAAAACCACGGGAGGCATTTCTCTCCTCACTGGATAGAGCGCTCGATACTTTTGGAACATCAGTCCGTGCCGTCGTATACTATGAACTCAAAAAGTCCTTCGGAGTTTCGCGCGAGGAGATTCCGCTGAAACCAGACTTGTTCGCAAACACGATAGACAATCTGTTTGGGGTAGGGGTTGCGACGGTCCGACACGTTATTCTAAGAGAGCTAGAAGCAAGCTCTCAGATAAAGGACCTCCACAAAAAGGACCTGGTCACTGCAATGCGTGCAGCATATCATAAGCGGTTGGAAGAAATGACCTAGCTCGCTTCATAAATTTCGATTATTAGCTGATTCAGCAAGAACTCGATACAGCCTACACGTGCGGAATAGGAAAGCTACTCGCCAACCACAGGACAAGAAGTGATTGAACTGCCCAGGCAA
>JAKAPU010000212.1 GCA_021806865.1 archaeon | reverse complement strand
CAACCACGACTAGCACATCCACGACTAGCAGCACGTCAAGCACAACGGCAATTCAGAAACAGACTTCCACTAGCACTTCAACCTCCACAACAACCACAACCTCAAGTTCATCAACTACGACCACGAACAGCACTAG
Organism: archaeon; assembly: GCA_021806865.1. Next base: position 4,390 of record JAKAPU010000212.1, on the reverse strand, counting down.
TCAGACTCTTACGAGCAGCACGACTGCTAGCACAACTTCGTCGACCACGCCGCCAACAACAAGCACGCTTACATCTTCGAGTACTACGACCACAAGCTCTACGACTGACACCAACACGACGACAGCTTCGACAACTACTACGAGCACCTCGACCTCTTCGCCAACCAGTCTCGCCGCACTCTTCTTCTCTATTCCGTACGCAACTAATTCTCACCCAACTGCTCTTGCGATCGGAATCTTCGCGTCTGAAATCGGCCTAGTAACGGCGGCCCCGTTCGTCGTGAGAAAGGTGGCGAAGAAGTTCAAACAAAAGGGCGGCGGAGATTCTCGCCGCTGGCGCTGGTAGGCTTGGTCATCAAGAGACCGAATCATTAATACTCTGTTTGAGAAGCGACGAACCCCGAGAGAGTTTCAAACTGCAAACGAAAGACACGACAACACCAAGGGCCGTCATATTCTTTGGTTCCGACGGCACAGGAAAGACCACACAGGCAACATTCGTCATACAGGAGCTTCGCAAGCGGGGGCTGAAAACAAGACGAGCGTGGATCAGAGGAAGGCATCTTTTCGCGTTCGCGATCTCGCAGGTGCTTTTGAAGCTCGGGTACAGTCAAACAATAGTGCAGGTCGGAGCACCCGGAGGAAAGATACTGGATGCAAGGAAACTTCCGGAAAAGAGGTTCTGGAGCTTCTTCGAATTCTTGAGCGTGGTTCCACTTGCCATCACGAGGATGTACGTCCCGCTCTTGCTTGGATACCGCATAGTTGCGGAAAGATACTTGATAGATACCGTGGTCTACGACGGCTATTTCCTAGGAGGATATTTCGGCCCTTACGCGAGAATCTTGCTACATATGATTCCCAAGAACTGCCTGATCGTTCATCTTGACGCGAAAAAATCCGATGTCCTTGCGAGAAGACAGGGGGACATTCTTTCCGAGAATTTCGTGGATTTCCAGCTGGCAAGTTATCGCAGGCTCGCTTCGAGTTTGAACGCGATCAGCATAGACACGTCTTCAAATGATGTGGACACAGTCCGAAGACTGGTTGCGGAACGGTTGTAATTGCACAGTTTAGAATCTTTGAGAGTTTATCTTCAAATCACTTAGTTCTAATTTCTTGTGTTGTCTTTTCCTTCTAACAAAGAACACATACACTATTGCAGCAGAAGCACCTGCGGCAGCAATCCCGCCAGCGATCCAGTATGCGATAGGAATCGGCGGCGTGAAAGCGGTCAACGTGTAGCCAATAGTCACTACAACAGGCGTGGTTGTTTTAATTTCGATGTAACCTCCTGTGTGGTTTACATAGACAGAAGGAGCGGAAGAGGAGTCAAAAGCTGCACTTGAGGTGTAGTAGCTTTGGTTTGTGATTATCTTGCTACCAAATGCAATTTCGACTGGAAACTTGCCGCCGGAATCATAGTAATAGGAAATTAGGGCAACACTGTGTGTTCCTGAATTGCCTCTCGACAAGGATAGCACTGTGCTGTTCACCGAGATCGAGGAAAGCGTTGCGTTGGCGTTCTGGACAGAAAGTCCAAAGGTCTGTGAAGCATTGGTGGTCAAGCCTAGGCTCGCGTTAAGAAAATCAATTCGACTGGAGGAGTACGACAAGGAAGTTGCATAGAGCGTAGTATCGAGAAACAAGTAGGTTCCATAGGATGAAAATTGAAAGCTATACAGTGAGGAGATTTGAAGTGGTTTGTTGCTTACGGCAGAAGCCACAATCAAACTGTTACACGCGAACAGCAACATGCACAAAACAGACAAGAGAACGAGTCTCTTTGTCTGTGTTCTCGCGTCTCTCAAAGTCAAGCCATCGCGGCAATCCGTGACGAGTATCAACCATTATTACAGTTTCGCAATCTCGAGAAAACCACGAAGCATGAATTTCTTACTTTGTTAGGCTTCAGAGTGCTATTAGAATAAGGCCCAGGCCAGCAGAAACATGCTCTGAACCAGCATCATGGTTGCGACTTGTTTTCCGCGGTAGAAGCTTGCTGTCCTTCTGAAGGCTTTTCCGGCGTTGAAGCAGGTTCGGGCTCGAGTGGTACTGGCGGCGGAGTGGTCGCCATGACGTAACCGATCCAGCCCAGGATTGCAAGCATGGCCAAAACTGCCAGGAAAGCTGTGATCTTCAATACAAGCAAAGCTATTCCTACGTTGTAGAACATCAAAAATCCGTAAATGATTATTCCGATTGCAGCACCCAAAACTAGAGCTGCACCGATTGCTCGATCTTTCGCCATGTAATGGGATTCCCTCGACTCGCTCTGTTGAATCATATTTATGTGTTGTAAAGTTGGTTCAGTCGAAGCCTCAGAAAAGACACTGCTGCCACTATCATGAAAACAGTGCAGACTGACTGGATAAATTTTCTCCAACAATGGAGAGAGGTAACTGAACAACTTTGGCCAATTTAGGCCATTGCAGAGCCTTTTCTGTAAAATAGCAAATTTGTATATATCAGAGGACTGTTCCGAGTTAGCCAAATTGACTCGCCTCACTGCTAACGAAAGGCTAGTCAAGTAAGCTGAACCAGTGATGCTCTCAAAGTCGTTTTTCGAATTGGGGCGCAGTGTGCTTTGATCCGTGTTTCATTAGCTCCTGAGAGTCTACAGGACATAGCGTGTGGAGTTGTAGCTTCGCAATCTGGGCGCCTAATTTCTTCAGAGCTCTTTCAGGATCTTTTTTACTTTAGAAGATATTTTATTGGTGATTTATGAATGAAGTGTTTGATACTTGCTGGCGGGCTTGGGAAGCGACTACGTCCTCTGACAGAAAACAAGCCAAAGACAATGATCAGGATTTTAGGCGTACCGATCATCGGCTGGGAACTGAGCTGGCTCGCTAGAAACGGCATAAGAGATGCTGTTGTCAGCACTGGCTACATGAAGGAACGGATCATAGAATATTTGAAGGACGGTGACGACTTTAACGTGCACATAGAGTACTGCATAGAAGAGGAACCGCTGGGGACAGGGGGCGGGTTGAAAAAAGCAGCGCGATTTTTCCACGGTGAAGATCGATTCATCATGCTTTACGGAGACATACTAACGGATCTCAACCCGCTACACCTCTCAGAGCTCTTGAAGACTGCTCAAAGTTCGACCCGTGCTCTGGGGGCGATGGCAATCATACCTCTGCGCAGTCCATTCGGAATCGTGGAACTGAAAGGCGAAGATATGGCCACGGGCTTCAGAGAAAAACCCATTCTGAACGATCGTTGGATGAACGCTGGAGTCTACTGCCTTTCAACGCAGATATTCTCTCGCTTGCCTGACAAGGGGAGCTTCGAATCGCAAGTCCTCTCGGAACTTGCAAAGAGAAAAGAGCTTCTGGTCAAGAAGTACGACCAAGGCCGCTGGAGATCCATCGATTCCGTCAAAGACATCGAAGAGGCAGAAATAGAGTTTAGCGACTCTGTTCCTGAATTACTGGAAAACCAGAGTTTCATAAGCGCGTGATTCTTCTTCTCACGTTCTGACGGAACTCAATCTCATGGATGCATGATTCAGGTTCTCAAGTTTCTCACCTGTGCTCAATCCTGGCTTACATCTCTCACTACAGGTGCGAAAGCACTGAGCAGGTCGGATTGTTAGTATCATTATATAGCGAAGAATCTCCTTCTTGCCGACTCGCAGTGCAGCAGAAGTTTCGTTTCCTTCCATTTCAATTGTGAGATTGGAGCATGTGAGCAAGTGAGAGATTCGCGATTTCTTGACACACAACCCATTATCCTCAGTTTGCTTTTCGGAATACTTCTTCTCTGGCTTGATTTCAGCGATTCTGCGCCCCTAAACCCGTTCATGGGGAATCTTGATCACGTATTCGGGAACCAATTGTGGTATCCTACAGAGGCTTTTCTTCCGGTAGTTTCACTGGCTGTCTTCCTGCTCTTTGGAAGGGTTTGCTTTGGAATTGGCAGGGATGGAACCGGGAGCGAAAGGAGCCGCATTTCCAAGTCATTGTTCGGTAGCGCGAAATCCCTAGCAACGGTGTCGCTCTACATCCTCCTACTCATACTCATCGATATCGACGACATCCTGAAAGTACTTGGTATTCCGTCACACTTGCGAGTGAGCGCCGATAGCCCGAGTTACTGGCTCCCCATGCAATTTATCTATCCGCTGGGTTCAATGGTGCTCTTCATTGCGTTTGGAAAGGCTTGTTTTGAGATTGGAAAGCGGAACACAGACTTTCCCGGTACCTGAGGGAAAAAGATCTTCTTCTCTTGGTCCTGACGGAAATCCGAAGAAGACTCGCAGTGTAAGGGGATGAGCCAGAGTCAACGATTGTAAAATCATATGTTTCCCGCATATACGGTCGAATATGGTGAAAGGTTGCACACAGAGTTTAAGAAACATGGAGTACTTGCCAAGCTTACT
>JAKAPU010000211.1 GCA_021806865.1 archaeon | reverse complement strand
TCCAATGCTATAGTGATCGGGCAGGGAGAAGTCGTAGGTTCAGAACTCAGAAGGCTCTGGACTCTGGGCGTGGGTACTTTTAGGAAGAGAAACGGAGCGACGAAGATTGCTCTGGACAATGCTGGAGATAGAGCTCGGGGTGCTTACTGCGCATCAGACGGCTTCTTCCCCTTCCCTGACAGTGTGGAACTTCTCGGGAACGCTGGTGTGAAAGCAATAATCCAACCCGGAGGCTCGATTAGCGACAAAAAAGTCGTAGAGACCTCTGATAGATACGGCATTCCGATGCTTTTCACACACGAAAGAGCCTTCAAGCATTGAAACTGTCAAAATCTGAACTGAGCTATGCACGCAAGTCCAAGGTTGCTCATCTAGCCACTGTAGATTCCGAGGGCAATCCACACCTCGTGCCAGTAGTATTCGCCGCAACCCGAGATTCGATCTATCTTGTGGTAGACAGGAAGACAAAGAAGAAATCAATACTTCGGAGATTGGAAAACATCGTCCAGAATGGAAAAGCAAGTTTCTTGATCGACAAATATTCAGAGGACTGGTCAAAGCTATCGTATCTGATGTTATCCTGTCAAGCAGAAATTCTTGGTCCAGGAAAATTCCAAGAGGAAAAGAAGCAGGCGGCACGACTCTTCAAAAGAAAATACTCGCAGTATAGTAACGGCAAGTACTTTCCGTCCGATCTGGCTAACGCATTTTTCGTCAGACTCTTGCCTCCAAAAGCAATATTCTGGCAAAATTTGCATCATTCTGTAGTCTAATATAACATAGGTCATAACGCGAATTTCGATTCGTTTTGAGCACTACCCAAAGCCTGAGAAATTACGCACACCCAGAAGTCCTTGTCGACACTAACTGGGTTCTTCAGCATCATAAGGATAGCAACGTGAGAATCGCAGAAGTGGATTACGATCCCACCTCTAATTACAACCAGGGCCACATTCCAAACTCCGTTCTGTTCGATTGGAAGAAAGACATCAACGATCCGTTGAGAAGGGACATCCTTCAACACGACCAGCTTGACGAACTCTTCAGCCGGAGCGGGATTACAGAAGACACAACGCTTGTGCTATATGGCGACTTCAACAATTGGTTTGCAGCCTTCGCTTTCTGGGTCTTCAAGTACTACGGAGTGAAAGATGTCAAGATTCTGAACGGTGGTCGCAAGAAATGGATCGAGGAAGACAAACCTCTCACCAAGGATGTGCCTTCCTTCCCGCGTTCTAGCTTCAAGTCAGCTGCACCGGATGAAACACTCAGAGTCTACCTTGAGGACGTGAGGAAAGCACTTGGAAATCCGAAGATCGGCCTAGTCGACGTTAGGGGTCCCAAGGAGTTCAGCGGAGAAGTCCTTGCACCGCCAGAGTACCCTACCGAACACGCGCAGCGAGGAGGGCACATTCCGGGCGCTGCAAACATTCCATGGGCTCAGGCAGTGAAGGAGGACGGGACCTTCAAGTCGGTCGAGGAGCTCGAGAGCTTGTACAAGCCGAAGGGCATCACTCCCGACAAGGAAGTGATCACTTACTGCAGGATTGGTGAGAGATCTTCGCATACCTGGTTTGTTCTGAAGTACCTTCTGGGTTACAAGGACGTCAGAAACTATGATGGTTCTTGGACGGAATGGGGCAATATGGTCAGGTCGCCAATAGAAAAGTAGTCGACCACAGGATTGCTTTTCCTAACTGGAAGCAGCGGCTCATGCTTTCCTTACTAGGAAATGAAAGAGCTTCTCTTCCTTCCTTTCTTCAACGATTTCGTTTTTCGTCTGAATGGACCAGCGTATCATCTCTATTCCTGCAGTTGGTTCGTCGGTAACCAAGTGGACAATATGCCCTGCCGGTTTGTTTGCAAGGATTTCGCCCAGATTGGAGAAAGTTGTAGAGCACTCTATTCCGATTGAAAACATCTGTTCGTCTGGAAGTACCTTCATGCACTTCACTTTCAACTCTCTAATCCTTGATTCAAGCTTCGTTCTTGCGCTTTCGCCAAAGTCCAGTTTTGAGAGAGCGCTGGGATCGTATCCAGTAATTTCTGCAAACCAGCCGTTTTCATAGGGAGAGTCGTTTACTGGACGAGGATCACTCAGGAGATCCAGATTGAATGCAGAAATCTCTCCTTCGACTGGGCATCTGACGGCCCCGAAATATCGATTGGATTCTATCGTGCCGATCATCTGCATAGAAGCCACCTTACGAAGTTCTGTCTTTAGTCCGATCTTGTTCAATCTACCTGCAAGAAAGAGAAGCACGCTGTTGATTCCAATCCTGCACCTGGAGTTTCCAATTTCCCTCAACCACACACTATTTTCAACGTCAAAATAATCGTCGGGGGGAAATTCGCAGTTGTCAACAAGCATGGATGTGACACAACGCCAATTGTTCGTAATTTCTGAGGCTGCTAGATAAACGACACGACGCAGAAACTTCAACCAGAGAGTAAGGTGCACGCTGCTTGCTTTCAGTGCGTGCAAAAATCTAGTCGGTGCACTGGGTACTCAGGAGAGCAAATGTACTATTCGAGCACGATGCCTAGGAAAAGCAACACAAATCCAACGACCGCCGTAGAAACTTCTGCCATCAATGGGAGCCCAGCCATCTGGACTCCGACTCCACCGCCGATGAGTACAAGCAAACCGAGGAAAAATAGCGGGTACTTTATTGCGTGAGGCAAATAGTGTTTTTTGAATGGTTTCATCTATTCATCAGCCCTAAAAATGGAAGAATGTGAAGTCTATTGGAAGGCCAGCCGCGAGTCCGCGCAAGTAGAGATCGGCAAAGAATATTGTGAGAAGACTTATCCACGCCATTGCTTCGTGGCGAGCGTTCCACCACGACTGTATGTTCCAGATTGATTTGCGCGCTCTTCCTCCAGTGGTGCAACTGTAGCAGTCAATATTTCCTCCGATGAGGTGCCTGAATGCATGGCAGGAAAGGGTCCAAGCGGTGAGTGTGAGCGCGTTTGCAAGAAGGATGATGCTTCCCAAACGCAAAGTGTCGTTGTAAAGGATTGATTGGACGAAATCGTAGTAGAAGAAGGGTAGAATTAGAATTCCAGCATACAGAAAGTATCGATGCAGATTTTCAAACAAAAAGACAGCGTTTTTCTCGCCTGTGTATTTTCTTTCAACCTTCTCTCCTCGCTGCGAGTTTTCGCATCCGAGTGGGTGATGGAACAGGTGCCTGTGGTAATCTTTCCTGTAGGCGTAGCAGGTCAATCTGAATAGTCCCGGAATTGGGACGATGAGGACAGTCGGACTGTAAAACGGATCGACGTATCCGCTGAACGCGTTCACTGGATACGTAATTAATGCCCAGCTGCCAACAGCGATCAGTGCGACAAAGGTCCAAAGTCGCCAGTTTGCTTCGATGAACTCGTACGGGAAAAAGTACTGGCTGGCAGTCTTTTCCAAAAGGATGTCCCCGGCAGGAAGAAAGTTTTCTTTCTTTGATTATTATGCATTGTCCCGAGCTTCGTAACACTCGGTTCTGCAATTCGAGCGGCTCCAACATCGCTTAAATAGAATCGGACGCATTTTTAATTTCGGAGAATTTTTCAAATTCCAAGGAGAAGATTTGGAATGAGCTGGGGAACTCTAACAGGAGAACAAAAAGTCGATACCGAGATAGAAGCAAAACCCAGGCAGCATCCGCCAGGTATGAGATTCAAAGACGTGAACGCTCTGGTCACCGGCGCGGGAAGAGGTTTTGGAAGTCTGATCGCGAAGGCGCTGGCGGAGGAAGGAGCCAACGTGGTAGTTGCTTACAACACTTCGAGAGAGGGCGCTGAAAAGCTTTCGGCGGAAGTAAGATCGATGGGTCGAAAATCAATGACTGCCAAAGTGGATATTACAAAGTGGTCAGAGGTCAAGTCGATGACTGAGAAGGTCTGGAAGGAATTTGGCCCGCTGGATCTGCTGGTGAATAATTCCGGAGACGTGTCCAGCAAGCAAATGTCTTGGAGGGACATCACAGAGGAAGCAATAGACCAGACACTTGCTGTCGATATCAAGGGAACATTATACATGCTCCACGAAGTGGGATCAAGGATGCTCGCTGCAAAGCACGGAACCATAGTGAACGTTGCCTCAAACGTGATAGTTACTGGCAGCCCGAGGGCTCCACAGTACGCCGCCTCGAAGTACGGTGTGATTGGTCTCACCAAATCCTACGCACTTGCCTTTTCCCCATGGGTGCGAGTCAATGCTGCATGCCCAGGATACATGGACACCGAGGCGACCACCAAGAGGCCGGACTGGACTCCGCAGAGAAGGAAGTGGATTGTTGATCACACGGCTCTAAAGAGGATCGGCAGGCCGGAACACATTGTACCAATAGTACTATTCCTCGCCTCTGACGACTCGATTCACATGACCGGGAATATCGTGATCGCAGACGGCGGATTCAGCATGCCCGGCGCGTAAACTAGTAATTCACCGAGAGGGAAATCTTCCCTTCCCCATTTTTCAGAAATAAATCATAAAAGGGAAGCGGATCGGAGATCTTCAATAGCAGATAA
>JAKAPU010000210.1 GCA_021806865.1 archaeon | reverse complement strand
TCCCTGATGAACCGCCCGTGACTATTGCGATGCGACGATGCTTTTCTATCAAAACGGTTCACATTTTCTTTGAATCTATGCTGGTGAAAAGGCCCAGTATGGTTTGCCGTCAATTAGTGCGGCCCTGACCAACTTCACTTGCATGTCGACTCGCAGATCTTCGTACCTCGCCCCAAGAATCCTTGTCAATATTCGTAGTCCGCCTTCAAGGTGAACAGCAGCAACCAGAATCGGCGCCTCTTCACCAGTGATGATACCAACGTACGCTTTGCTGAATCCCACAATTTTTCCGGTCCTTGGAATCTCCACCCACTTCAGATCCTCAGAAAGACACTTTGAACAAATGCTTCTCGGTGGCCACTGAATCGAACCGCAGCTGTTGCACTGCGTTGTCTCAATTCTCGATTCACCGAGAGCGTCAAAGAAACGCGATATCTTGTTGTATTCTTTCAGGTGCCACGGATAGTGTCCCGTCCAGTCAATTTCAGCACGATTAGACATGGTTTGAGCCTCTTTTCTTTGTTGAGTAAACCAAGACGCTGGCAGTTGATACCGATGCTGAAAGGTTCAGTGTGAATCCGATCTCTGCCGAGTTGACTTGCCTTCTTCCGGCCTCGTTTCTGAGCTGTTGCGCAATTTCAATCGCCTGAGCGATCCCGGTGGCCCCGATTGGGTGACCTGCTCCAATAAGTCCTCCGTTTGTGTTTACAGCTACCTTGCCGCCGATTTCGGATTGACCTTCCCGGATGAAGTTTCCACCTTTTCCCTTTTCCACAAATCCTGCGTCCTCGTACTCGATTATCTCGTTGATTGTGAAGGCGTCGTGTAATTCTGCCACATCGATGTCATTTGGTCCCACGCCTGCAGATCGGAAGCCTTCGGTGGATGCAATCGTCACTGCCGGCCAAGTGGTGTACTGAGGATTGACGTTTCCAAACGATGCTCCCAGAGACGACTGACCGGCTCCGACTATCCACACAGGTGAATCTGTATACTTTCTTGCGACATCTTCGGCAGCAAGAATCACTCCCGCAGCGCCGTCAGTCTTTGCGGTGCAATCATACAGTTTCAACGGCGATACAATGGGCCTTGAACTCAGGACTTCTTCGACCGTCACTGGCTTTTGAAATTGAGCGAAAGGATTCATCGAGGAATGCTTGTGATTCTTCACGGAGACGAGCGCTAAATCTTCCTCCCTGGTTCCAAACTCGCGCATATGCTTCTGAGCATAGATCGCGCCCCACACCGCCGGCGGCATGATTCCTCCCCTGGTAAAGTCCCACTCCATCGGAGGGGCGATCTTCAGGTGTGACATCTTCTCTGCGCCCAAAACCATGCAAACATCAACTAGCCCAGAGGCGATCGCCCCAAGAGCCACAGTTATGCCCATTCCACCAGAAGCACAGAGATTCTCGATCTTAGCCGAAAGCGTGGGCTTCAAGCCGAGATTTTCACCAACAGAGGCCGTGACATATGGCTCGCCATCTGTCGTGGTTAGGAAGAACCCTTGGATCTGCGACCTGTCTAGGTTGGGAACGCTCTCAATCGTGGACTTGCCCGCCTCAACTGCCAGGTCGCGCAAGCTCCCTTCCCTCTTACCGAACTTGCCAAGTCCGTAACCGACTATTGCGACGTTTCTCAATTGGCAGAAAACCACCGAATGGAAAACAAGCCACTCGATGACTTATTTCATTGTTGCTTTTTCAGAAAGCATTCCCAAAAGTGACAAGGATTCAGCCAGATCATTTGATCCTGGATTGAACTGGAGCAAAAGATGCGAAAGAGAGTGCACCGAGCTGTATTCCTCGATCTTTTTCTTGCAATCAGCGGGCTTTCCAAATATCGCAACCTGTTCCAAGAGTTCCCTTGGAACAAGGGTGGCAGACTGCTCGATCTTTCCACGCATCCACTCACTCCTAATCGAATCTGCTACCGCATCTGACAACAGCTCCTGCTTCACTAGCAGCCTGCGGTAAGCTTCGCCAAACGCAATGTAGAACGCAACTGTTTTCCTGACGCGACTTTCTGCAGCTTCTGGTTGTTCGGAAACGCACGTAACCACACTTGTGCACACCTGGAAAGACCCGTCGAATGCATCAAGATCATCTTTCTTCATAAGATCCAAAGGGCGAAGGAAGAAGATCACGCCGTCAGCTTTGCTGCGCGCAAGAGAAATCATCTTTTGTCCAACTGCTGCAAGAAGTATCGGAATCTTTGCCGTATACTCTGCATGCAATTTGGATCCGGTCTGCTCGATTTTCTTGCGCATTGAGTCGATAGACTCGGAAACTTTCTGCAGTTGATTTGAAAATTCCAGCCCATGCCAGCCGCTCACCACACCCTTTGAGCTGGCGCCGATTCCCAAGACGAACCTCCACTTTGAAAGCTCCCCTAGCGTTACGGCAGCCATCGCAAGTTGGGTGGCGCTACGAGAGTAGACATTGACCACTCCTGATCCAAGTGTAATTTGATTGGTCTTCGCGGCTATTGCACCGAGGACAGAAAGCGAGTCGATCCCAGTGCTTTCGGAAACAAATATTGCGTCGAACCCGGATTTCTCGCAACGAACTGCACCTGCGACGATTTCGCTAGGATCTAGTGAATGCCCGAAAGTCACCCCGAGCTTCATTTAGGCGTCCACCGGGACTTTCTTTTTCAACACCAGAAGGCGATCGAACTCAAGCACCACGACTCCCTTTTGGTTCAGCACTCTATCCTTCAAGGTGACTATCCCAGAGTCAGGCCTGGATTTCGATTCACGTTTCGAAATGACCTCGCTTTCTAAGCTGATACTTTCACCAGGGTAAACAGGCGCCTTGAAGGAGAGGTTGTTTATCCCTATGAACGCGACTATCGATTCCCTGGTTATCCCCAAAGAATACCACAGTCCCAAGGCAATTCCAAGGACGAGCAGCCCGTGTGATATCGTCCCCTTGAACATGGTTGTCCTTGCGTATTCAGCGTCAAGGTGTAGCCTGTTGAAATCTCCTGTCAGATCGGCGAACTTTGCCACGTCTTCCTGAGTCAGCACTCTTCGCGCGGATTGGAATTTTTGTCCAACTTGAATTTCATCGAAATAAAGGCCCAAAATTGTTCAACTTGGATTACTTCAGGGACTTTGGATTTGTCGCGGGTTTGGAAACCTTAAATTGTTATTCGTTGAAAAGCGGCCCTTGTACTCATCTCATAAGGGGTTTGTAGAATGGTAAATTTGTCGATTGAAGCTGGCGGCCTGGCGCTCAAGAATCCCATTGTTGTGGAATCTGCGGGATACATCGTCGATGGTTTTGGACTGCGTCGGATGATAAAGACAGGCGCGGCCGCTGTTGTAACCAAATCAAACACTGTAAAGAGGTTCGAAGGCGGACCTGCCCCCAGGTGCTACTGGTACGACGATGCAAAAATGGCAATGAATGGAGATGAGGCACTTCTAAATCCAGGGTACAAGTACGCTGCGAAGTACATCAAAGAAAACAAGCGCTTCGCGCAGGAACACGATTGTCACATTATTGGATCATTCTCTCCCAGGTCACCAGAAGAAGCTGCCATGATTGCGACGGAGCTCGCAGATGCAGGAGCAAGCGCGCTACATATGGATCTCCAGTGTCCAACAGCTGGTCCTTTCAGGAACGTTGAGTATCCAAATGAAAACTGGGATCATCTTGGCTCTTGGTGGTCCGAAGATCCAGCTAGGGTCAGAGACGTTGTGAAGGCGGTCAAAGCAGTGGTCGACATACCAGTGTGGCCAAAGCCACTGATATTCAGGTTCACAATACATCCCGAAGCAATCGAAACGATGGACTCTGCAAAACCAGATCTCTACGCTTTCATGGCTCCCGGAGCTCCAAGGCTCTACATCAACATCTTCACAGGAAAGCCCCAACCAGGTCCAGCGGCAGGAAGGTTCAGGACAAACGTTAGACTTACTGCAGATCTCGCAAGGCTGACGAAGACCCATCTTCTCCCGTCTGGAGGCATTGCGACAGCAAAAGATGCGATTGAGATCATCATGGCTGGTGCGCAGCTCGTAGGAATCTGCACAGCGGTCTACAGAGACATCAATTCGCCTCAGAAATTCATCGATGAGATCACTGATTTCATGGTTCTCCAGCAGTTCACTACGTTGGAAGAGATGCGAGGCGTGGCGCTGAAACACATGGCCCCAAAGCCAGGACCCGAATCGGACTACTACAACATCTTCGTCTCCAAGTACATCAAACCACCACCTGGCGACTACCAGTGGGGAGGCATGGTCAGGCTCGAGGAAGACTCTGAGTTTGAGCGTGTCGACGAAATGAAAAAGTCTGATCCAAAGAAAGGATCGGCCGAAGTCCAGACAGAGCTCTAGCGAATCGGAACAACTAAACCAGTCTTCGACCTTGTGGAGATAACTCCTCTACGAGGCCGAGTCCACCTTCGATTTCTTCTTCAGCTTGGTTAGATGCCACGTCATAGTAAGCTTCAGTTCAGATATTCTCGATTGGCGTTTCATTCGACAATCGTCGAGAATCCAAAGTGCCCTCTTAGAGGTCGTTGATCTAGAGAAATACTAGTTACCAAGTAGTAACTGAATT
>JAKAPU010000027.1 GCA_021806865.1 archaeon | reverse complement strand
GAGAACCTTCAGAAGCGCAACTAAACTGAACAGGCTGAGCAGAATTACTAGGGCGTTTCCATAGTCTATCACGGTCGGTGAGTACTCGTTGAAAAGCAGCTGTGAAACCGGGATTTCGCTCGATCCTATCGACCCGAGACCCGCGGCCACTTCGGCTATCACGTAGCCCACAAAGCCTACAAAGCCTATCATGAGCGATGAAACGAACAACCTCTTTCGATCTCCAAGATCGTACTTTTCGATGAAGTAATACGATGCGCCGATCTCCACTCCTGCGATGAGGAATGCTGAAACGTAGCTTGTCAAGTAATCACTCAGTCCATCGATGATCGAAACAGAGGCCTCTTGCGTGTTGAGATACGCCCAATCTGCCAGACCGCCGACAATGACGACGGCAAGCGTCAAAACCAGTGCAACTTGGAATGCGCCAGATAGCTCGTTTCTTCTCACCCCAAGCGTTGTCTTGCCAGTTGTCTTCAGCTTGCTCACCTCTAATGAAAGCATTCGCAGTTTAAGAGAGGCAAAGTCAGAGCAACGAAGTTTGCGTTATAAACGTAATCACCATATTTGCAAAGGCGAGGCAAAGAGATCAGAAATGCTTTTCTTCATTGATCTCTGCATGCATTCGGGAGAGAGAAGTGCGCAAGAAAGGAATTCTCCTAATTGCAATAGCCGCTGCACTAATCATTTGTGGAGGACTTGCAGTTTTTGTGTATCAGCATTTCTCGAATGGTGAAACTTCGCCAACAGACTCTCTTTGTAGTCAAGTTGCAAATGCGGCTCCTTCCACCACTAGGCCGGCACTCACAAACGCCTCAACTGTCCACTTTGTGATCATCGAGTCAGATTCTGGCGTCTTTGAAGGGATGAACGGGAGCGCTTACCATCTCTCGACCTCGTGGCCGGTGTTGAACGTCAAGCAAGGGCAGACCGTTGTAATTCAGGTTGCGAACTGCAACTCGTCCGAGCCACATGGTTTTGCAATCACTGGATACTTCAACTCGGGTACTACACTAAACCCGGGACAGTCATACACGCTGACCTTCGTCGCAAACCAGGTCGGAACGTTCAGGGTGTTCTGTGATGTCGCCTGTGCAATTCATCCCTTGATGGAGAATGGGCTTCTGAACGTGACTGCAGCATGATGCCACGTTCTTGAGCTCAAGACTTAACCGTGGAACAAACCTGCAACATACAAGCAAAAGAATCCAACAGCCAGCAAGAGGAAAATCTTCGGCCCGTAGTACGATGGCGCCGTTTCTCCTATTTTGAATCGCGTGCTTATCTGCTCGACGAGTCTCAGAATCGCGTAGAAGGCAGCAGTCACGCCAAACGCATAGAAATAAGTCACATCAAAAGTAACATAGTAACCAATCGACGCGCCGATGGCCGAGGGTATGGCGAACAAGAGCCCGAGGAGAGGTATGTGCCACTTTGCCCTAATCTCAGGGTTATTCCTTGCCACATAGCAAGTGTATACCGTTCCCACTATTGATGCTTCAAGAAACTTGTGAAGAGGATAGGAAACTAGGGCGAGTACTCCACCAAATGCGACTACGAGGGAATTCGTGCCAGACGATGCGGCGACCGATGCGAATGCCCAGCCCTCGGCCAATCCGTGGATTCCCATGATAAATGCAATCGCCACTGGGATCAGAAACAATCCTTTCCAGTACGGCTTTGTCCCTTGCCTTGTTGCAGATTGTGGAACGGCGAAGTGATCGAAAATTGCAAGCACAGAGATTCCGAGAAGGAAGGCAACAATGATTGCAATGTGGAAAAAACCACCTCCAAAGCCAGCGTTCACGTCAAGCTGTGCGGAATCGTTGAAGGTGTCGAAGAAAAACCACATCGAAAGACCCAACCCGAAGGCAGCAATGTAACGAATGTCTACGAATCTCAGATTCGAAACAAGGTATAGAGCAATGTATGTTGGAATCAGCGTTGCGCCCAAGATTCCGACAAGACTCAGCGCAAAACCGATCATATTACGCAAGCACGTCTCAAAGCTTTTGAGTTTTGTGGGTCAAGCGCAGAACAACTTGCAGCAACCCTTCTAATTTACCGCAATAGAGAAATATCACGATCGAGTCATGATAGTGTACGCTGGTCTCAGTTGGCCGATTCTTTTTGGGCATTCAAACTAAAACAAATTGAAAAACGCAACCGAGCTCGCGGTGTGGCCCTTAGCAAAGATCAATTGTCAGATCTTAAGGCCCAGTACGGCGAATGGGAGCAAAAAATACTTGCCCCAGCGCTTGCGGATATAGCCGAGAGAAAGGAAGTCTTTGAGAACTCTTCGGGAATACCGCTGAAACGCATCTACACTCCGATTGACTCGAGCGAGAGCTACTCGGAAGAGATCGGACTGCCGGGTCAGTATCCATACACTAGGGGTGTGTACCCATCGATGTACCGTGGAAGACTGTGGACAATGAGGATGTTTTCTGGCTTTGGTAGCCCTGAGCAGACAAATCACAGGCTCAAGTATCTGTTGAACGAGGGAGAGACAGGCCTCTCGATAGCCTTTGACATGCCCACACTCTACGGATACGATGCCGACAGCGAGAGAGCAGAAGGGGAAGTGGGCAGGTGCGGTGTATCAGTTTCATCACTGAAAGACATGGAAACAATCTTTCAGGGCATTCCGCTGGATAAAGTCAGCACGTCTATGACAATTAACGCGCCGGCGGCCGTCCTAACCGCGATGTACGCTGCCGTCGGAAAGAGGCAAGGAGTCGACCTCAAGCAATTGAGAGGAACAGTCCAGACCGACATATTGAAGGAGTACATCGCTCAAAAAGAGTGGGCCTTCCCCCCTGATGCGCACTTGAGGATCATCAGGGATCTCATGGTGTTTTGCACGAAAAACATGCCGGAGTGGAACTATATCAGTATCTCTGGATACCACATAAGAGAAGCTGGCGCAAGCGCTGTCCAAGAGCTTGCTTTCACCCTCGCCGACGGATTTTCCTACGTCGAGCTGGGAAAGAAATCTGGTCTGGATGTCGATTCATTTGTTCCGAGATTTTCATTTTTCTTTAACTGCGACATGGATTTCTTCGAGGAAATCGCCAAGTTTAGGGCAGCAAGGAGAATCTGGGCAACCGTGATGAAGGAAAAGTACGGAGCAAAGAACCCACGATCGATGCTCCTCCGATTCCACACGCAGACCTCCGGAGTTTCTCTCACCTGGCAGCAGCCGCTCAACAACATAGTTAGGACTGCGATCGAAGCGCTAGCAGCGGTGCTGGGCGGAACTCAATCGCTGCACACAAACTCGTACGACGAAGCGTGGGCGCTGCCGACGGAGGAAGCTGCGAAGATAGCGCTGAGGACACAGCAGATCATAGCAGAAGAGACAGGCGTCGCCGATGTTATCGATCCCCTCGGTGGCTCTTACTACTTGGAGTGGCTCACAAACCAGATGGAAGAGGAAGCGTACAGGTATTTTGACAAGATAGACCAGCTCGGAGGAGTTCTCGAGGCCATAAAGCAGGGCTACATCCAGAAGGAAATTGCGAACACTTCTTACAGGAAGAGCCAACAGCTCGAATCAAAGGAAAGAAACGTCGTCGGCGTGAACAAGTACTCAGTGAAAGAGGAAAAGCCAATCGCATACCTTAAGGTAGATCCAGCTCTGAGGAGGAAGGCAACAGCAAAGTTAGCGGCATTGAGAAAGTCGAGGGATCAAAGACAGGTGAAGAAATCGCTGGAGCAACTGAGGAAGGCCTTTGAGGACGAAGAAGCAAACTCGATTCACCCAATGTTGAAAGCAGTGGAATCTTACGCTACCCTAGAGGAGATAATGGATGTCGGGAGACAAGTCTTCGGTGGCTGGAAGGAGCCGGTGCTAGTCTAATGGAGAAGGCAGGACTGCAAAGCAAACAAAATGAAAAGAGAGTCAGGATCCTCGTTGCAAAACCTGGCCTTGACGGGCATGATCGGGGTGCACTGGTTCTCTGCCGTGCGTTTCGGGATGCTGGAATGGAGGTAATCTACTCCGGGCTGCTGCCTACGCCGGAGCAGGTCGCCCAGATGGCAATAGACGAAGACGTTGATGTAGTTGCATTGAGCCTGCTCAATGGAGCTCACATGACTGCCTTCCCAAAGGTTGTCCAACAGCTGAAGAAGAAGGGCGGTTCAGACATTGTCGTCGTTGGAGGAGGAATAATACCCGACGAGGACAAACCAAAGCTGGAAAAAAATGGAATCGTTGGAAACTTTGGTCCGGGAACGTCGCTCAAGACTATCACAGACTTTGTCTATGAACGCGTTCGAAAGAAGGTTGGGAAAGCGGCCGCGAAGAAAGGCTCTCGCCTCAAGAGATAGAACGAGCAAATATCTGGTTCTGATCGAGTCTCAGGATACCATCTAGTAGATAGACAATGTCATCTGCTCACTTAGCTACGTCTCGACGAACAACGAGAATAGCAAGATAGAGTATGACTAGAGATCAGTGTTACTAGCTGGCTGAAGATATCAAAAACTTGAAAGAATAACGAGTTCAGCACAATCAATGAGAATTCGCGTATGCAGCATTCGTGTTTCGAGTTGTCAGTTACCAAACTGTAACTGAAATTTTCTTTAATTTTACAATCTAACGTACTCCGTAGTTACCATTCAGTAACTAATCTGAGTCGATTAATATGGAGGAAATGTATGCTTCTACTAACGGCTATTAAACGACGGAATCAAAAGGGAAACAATGATCTAGGTGTTCGATTTTCTGGACGTAGAGTATTTTTCCGGCACGCTCTTGCTTATTCGTGAGTAGCGACTTTCGAGAGTGATAATATCGAAAACAGTAATAACTCCGCACGTATGGCAGAGCTGCGTTGATCACTGACACAGGCAGGAGCCGGCAGGTCGTTTCGAACTCGAGAAACCCCAAGTTCATGGCAGCAGGAATCGCGTTCACTCTCGTTGTGCTCAGCGGACCCTTTGATTCGTTGTCCGATGCAAACCTCACAGTGCACATGATCCAGCACCTAGTGCTATTCGTCGGCTCTGCAATATTCGGTTACGGTTTGGAAAGGTATCTCTTTTCAAAACTCTTGGCACTGAGGAAAAGGACGTACATCGGCTGGAAGATCTTCACCAGCGTGATGAGGTTCAACTCAAAGACGCGAGGACTCCTGTTCGCGCTTGTGGTCCCGGCGGTTGTTTTTTCGTACTGGCACTACCCTCCCAACTTTGATCTCGCTGTCGTGAACGAAAACGTCCATATCTTGGAGCATCTTTGCTACATAATCTCCGGGAGCCTCGTTGGGCTGTCCATAGTCGCGATCACGCGGAAGCTTCGTTACGTTCTGGTTTACGTGGGTTTCATGCAGGCCGGTATGATGAGTTCGATGATGCTCGTCTGGCCCTCATTCTTTCCAATATACTCGGCAGCGCAAAACACGGACATGGAGACTTTCCTCATGATGTTCGGGGCCGTCGGAGTAGTCGGACTTGGCTCGTACATGCTAAAGGCCTTCGACGTGATCTAGTGCTCGCTAGGATGGATCCAAAGATTGACAAACCTAAACCAGTCAAACATGTCCAAGGCTTACGCCTTCTGGATCGTTTCCCTGATTTTCGGGCTTCCCCTTTTCACCTCCTACTACGCAATCTCTTCACTTGCAAACTATACTGCGATTTTTCTTGTGCCTTACCTTGCCGTGTCTGCACTGGCGGGCCTGCTCATACTGAGGTTTGCGAGAACGTACCGCCTCGATGTCGAGCATAATCACGAAGATACGCCGCGGGTTTCGGCTTCAAATGATCGCATGCTTTATGCGGCGCTCAGCTTTGCCACAATAGCTGTACTATCATACGGTGCAATGAAGTACTTCATAGCGAGAGCCTATCCATCTCTCTCTTCAAGCGCAAACGTTGCAGGCGCGGTGTATTTGGTCGCAACCGCGCTCGCTGTTCTTCTGGGATTTCCTGCGTTGCTCTACCGGGTGCTGCCCTCAATGCGTGCAGCCCTAATAACCAAACTGCGAGGGATCGGCTACGGCAAGATTGCGCTGCTGATGGGCGTCGTGTACTTTGTCACTTACATGCTCCTTGTCAACCAGATAGTGATCACTGGTTTCAACACACAACCTGGAAACTTTGTTTCCTCACCAAACGGAATATACCCGTACGCGTTTGTCTTTACTGGCGGGCCTCCACCTTCGGCCACCGTCGAGACGCTGGTCTACGTTCCCTACGTGCTCGTCCAGATTAACCCTTACCTCAACTTCATCTTTCAGCCGTTCGAAATCGTATTTTCCGTGATACTTTCGACTCTCGTCTCCGCCACTTTCGTGCTCACCATGTATTTCATAAGGAGAACAGTCTGGCACTCCTGCGCGACTGGCGCCGCCGTATCTGGAATGGGAAGCTTCCTTGGTCTCACAGCTACATGTCCGTCCTGCCTTGCTCCTACCCTCATCTCTTCATTTTTCGGAGGCCTCTCCGCGACGGTCGAGTCTTCGTACTCAAATCTTGGCGGTGTTATCCTGCCGCCTTTGGTGAGCATGGCGAGTCTTCTCGCGGCACTTTACTACCTGGATCGACAGACCAGGAAGCTTCGAGTCGATAGGGAACTTGCTCTTAGCAGATGAAACTTGTCAGCCTAGATTGCGTCGGTCTTTTCTCCAGATCCGAGAGTATCTTTGGAATGGCACCCAGATCTTGCCGGAGCAGTAGCCTGTATTCGGGGTTTCTAAACACCGAGGCAGGGTGGTATGTGGGCAAGAGCGGCACGCCCTTCTTTGTCCTTGTCAGTTTGCCGTGCCAGGCTCCCATCTTCTTCTCGCCAGTGAAGTACTCGAGCGCTGTCGCTCCGAGAGTGCAGATCAGTTTTGGCCTCAAGATCTCAATCTGTCTTTCGAGGTAGTTGGATGTGCAGATCTCGATTTCGTCCTCAAGGGGCTTTCTGTTGTCGGGAGGTCTGCACTTTACTATGTTTGTAACGTAAATTTCCTCGCGCTTCAGTCCGACGGAAGACAGAAGCTCGTCGAGGAGTCTGCCGCCGGCCCCGACGAATGGTTTGCCCTCCATATCCTCGTTCCTTCCTGGTCCCTCGCCAACCATCATGATCTGCGTCCCGATAATTCTTCCAAAGCCGGGCACAGCGTTTGTTCGTGTCTGAGATAGCCTGCAAAGAGTGCACGACTTGATCTTCAAATCGATTTTTTCAATTGTAGCTCTTGTGTCCGATTCCTTCGAGCTTGAGGCGTCAACCAAATGAGAAACTCAACTCGACGTGGAGTACTCCAATTCAAGTACCTGATGAAAAGATGGGAGCGTTGCTCGAAAACAAAACTCTCACACTTCGATCTAGCTCACGAGTGGCCGAAGTCAGAACTCTTGGCTTGCCCTTTGTGATCAACACATCGTCTTCGATCCTGACTCCACCAAACCCTGGCAAATAGATCCCAGGCTCCACCGTCACCACCATCCCGGGCACGAGCTTTCTCTTGAAATTCTTGGACAATCCGGGCCCGTCGTGGACCGAAAGTCCTAGCGAATGACCTGTCGAGTGGATGAAGAGACCTTTGTACTCTGTGGAATCAATCAGCTTCGTCACTCTGGCATTCACTTCTTCACCTGTATTCTCTGCTGTGCAAAGCCCAATCCCGAGCTCTAGAGCTTCTTTTACGATAGAGTAGATCCGTGTCTGTTTCTTTGATGCCTTGCCGTAGACCAGCGTACGCGTGATATCTGAACAGTATCTGCGGTACCGTGAGCCGTAATCACAAAGCACGAACTGGTTTTGTTTCAATTCTGTGCTTCCTGGTGCGTAGTGTGGCTCTGCGCTGTTTTTCCCGAATGCGATTATGGATTCGAATGCAAGGCCGGAGCCTCCTGCGCTTTGCATCTCGTAGGCCATCTTTGCTGCAACTTGGCTCTCGGTAATGACCTCCTTGAGCATGGAGGGAATCTTCTTGTACGCCAAAGAGGAAATGTCGCATGCTTTCTGGATGAGCTCTACCTCGTTTGCGTCTTTGATCAGCCTTGCATTTTCGAAAGCCTCCATCACATCGACGAACTTTGAGCCGCGGAGCGCGGACCTGATCGTTTGAAAGGATTTGTACGTGAGCTCGGAAGAGTTGAATCCGACAATCTTGTTCTTGCCTGCAAGTTGACCTAACTTTGATCTGATAGCCGCGGCATCAGACTCCGCAAAGACTTTGATGGATTTTGCGTGTGCGCGTGCAATAGCCTCCTCAAGTTTGGAAGTGACGAGGGACACTTCCCCATTCCTCAAACCGACAAGATACGAGCCTTCAAACAGGCCGTACGGGATTCCTGTAACGTAGAAAAATGAAGCATCTATGTGGGGTTCGACACCATTCCCAAGGACTACTAGATCAGGCTTTGGCTTGATAGAATCACTCCCGTCGATATTCTTGAAGATCCTATCGATCCGCTTTGCAGAGTCTACCATTTACCTTTTTCAGCGGAAGCTCAGTGGAGAAAAGTCTTTTGCTGGATCAAAATCAACCGAGAACTCTATCCATCAATAAGAAAGCAATATGAAAGAAGCCGCAATTTCTGTTCCAGATAAATCGGAGTGCCATCTTATTTCACACGACATATCACTCGCTCGCTCAAAGATTATAACGACAGATTATTTACGAACTTCAATACCGCATAACAGGATCTTCAGGGTGTCTGGAATAAGTCTTGAATTTCGAAATCACTGACGAGCAGAAGCTGATTTTGCAGGTCGTGGATGAGTCGTGCAAGAGGATCAGACCAATCGAAGACAAATGCTATCTCGAGCACCGTTTCAACGAACAGGTAAAGACAGTTTTCAAGGAAGCACACTTGCTCGGTCTTCCGGTTTCTAAGGAATATGGCGAAGGCCAAGGAGCCGACGCGTTGACTTATGCCCTTGCGCTGGAGCGAGTTGGGCAGGAAGGCACAGGAGTTCGCACATTCTTTTCTGGGCACACCTCACTCGGCCAGCTGACGCTGCAAAAGTGGGGCAACCAAGAACAGAAAGTTCGCTATCTTCCCAAGACAACCAGAGGAGACCTAGTAATGGCGTTTGGACTCACCGAACCAACTGCGGGATCCGATCCAGCATCATTGAAAGCTAACTTTGAGCGAAGGGGGAACTACTACTTCCTGAACGGGCAGAAGGCTTGGATCTCGAATGGGTCGATTGCTGACTTGCTAGTCGTATTCGCTTATCCCAAGGGAAAAAGCGAAGGTATGTGCGCTTTTCTCGTGGAGCAAGGCTTCGAAGGCTTTACCTCCGAACCTATCAAGAATAAGCTGGGCCTTCCAACTTCTGACACCGGTTTATTGTATTTTGATGAGTGCAAGGTGCCCCTGGAAAATCTCTTGGGCACCGAAGGGAAGGGCCTCAACATCGCGTATTCTGCTCTGATGAGCGGTCGGCTATCGGTGGCTGCTGGAAGCGTCGGAGTAGCCCAGGACTGCCTAAATGAGGCCATCAGGTACTCAAGAGAGCGCGTGCAACATGGAAAGAAGATCGGAAAGCACCAGCTAGTGCAAAGGGAAATAGCACAGATCTCTCTGGACGTTGAGACCTCTAGGCTGATGACGTACAAAGCTGCCGTAATGAAGACCAAGTCCGATGAGAATCCAGAGAACACGGGTCTTCGCGCGGAGGCTGACTGGTGGATTGCTCAAGCAAAATACTGCGCGGCAAACGCTTCTTTTCGCGCAGCCGATCGTGCAGTGCAGGTTTTCGGTGCAAACGGATTTTCGTTTGAGAACCGTCCCGCGAGGCATCTGGTCGACACACGGGTGTGCAGGATATACGAAGGCACAGATCAAATATTGGAACAAAAGATTGCGATCAAGCTCCTCGGGAGTGAGTACGAGGCATTTTCTTGAGCAAAACAATGGAACCCACAAAGGAGAAATAGGAAAAGCGATTTTCGAAGAATTTAGACAAGAAAGTGGATAGAATTGCCTGACATTGTCGTCTGTTTCAAACACGTAATCGATGAGGCCGAATTGAAGATCGACAGGCAGAACAACAAGATCAACTTCGAGGGGGCGAAGACAAAGATCAGCGACGATGACAAGAACGCTATCGAGGAAGCCGTGAGGCTCAAGGAGAAAAACGGGGGAAGCATCACAGCAATCTGCCTGGCCCAGGCAGATGCGAAGAAGAGCATGAAAGAAGCTCTTGCAATGGGGTGCGACCGCGCTAGGCTGCTCAGTGGTCCCTCGTTTCAGGACGGCGACGCAATTAGAACTGCGTACGTGCTTTCCCGGGCGATAAAGAAATTAGGACGATTTGATCTGATACTTGCCTCGACAGGAACAACCGACTCATACACCGGCATTGTGGGACCTAGCCTCGCAGAATTCCTAGGAGTCCCGATGATTGCCTTTGCAACCAAGATTGCTCTCGCAGGCAACAAATTGACCGTCGATCGTGCGCTGGACGAAGGAATGGAGACGCTAGAGTGCGAACTACCAGCGGTGGTCACAGTTACCAGAGAAATCAATCAGCCTCGCTTCCCAACACTGATTCAGATAATGAGCGCCGGCAAGAAGGAGATGCTCGAATGGAGCGCGAAAGACCTTGAGGTTGATCCCACTTCGGTTGGAAGGTCGGGATCGCAGGTCGAAGTGAAGACGTTGAACGTTCCAAAGTCTGCAAGAAAGAGAACACTGTTTGAGGGAAAGCCAGAGGACGCAGCAAGACAGCTTGCCGAAGCGCTGCTTCGCGAAGGAGTTGTGAAGTAAGTATGCCAGGGATTCTGGTCTACTCGGACAATCTCGATGTTGCCCTAGAGCTTGTGACCGCAGCAACGAAGCTGGGAAAAGAGGTATCGGTTGTCCTGACCGGCAATGGCGATCTGACGGAGAGGGCTGCCAAGGTCTCCGTAACCGGAGTCTCAAAGATACTGGAGGTGATTGACGCATCTCTGAAGGACGAATTGACAGAGTCGATACTAGATGCGCTTGAAACCGTTTGCAAGAAGGAAGCGCCCGATCTAGTAGTGGTTGGTGCGACAAAACGAGGACGAGAGATCGCTCCAAGACTTGCTACTAGATTGAGTCTAGGATGCGTTACCGACTGCCTTAACCTCGAAGCTTCTTCGTCTGGGTTCAGGGCCGATCGTCTCGTCTGGGGAGGTAACGCGATAGCAACTGTAGAGACAAAGGGAGGCGCCGTAGTCACGATACCTGTTAGAGCAAACGAGGGGGCTACTGGATCAGTTTCGCCGACTATAGTGAAGGTGGATTTTGTTCCCAAGCCAAGCAAGATCAAGCTTCTTGGTACAAAGGAAAAACCGAAAGGTCAGTCAAACATCAAGGATGCCGAAATCGTTGTCTCTGCTGGAAGAGGTTTCAAGAAGAAGGAAGACCTTGCAATAGCTGAGGAACTAGCCAAAGTGATGAACGCAGCAGTTGGGGCGTCTCGACCTTTGACTTCCGATCTCGGCTGGGTACCAGAGGAAAGGCAGGTCGGGCTGTCCGGAACAACGATCAAGCCCAAGTTATACGTAGCTGTCGGGATATCAGGACAGATCCAGCACTTGACCGGAATGCGTGACTCTAAGATGATTGTGGCAATAAATTCCGACAAGAACGCTCCTATCTTCCAAGAGTGCGATTACGGAGTGGTCGGCGACCTGTACGCAGTCGTTCCAGAACTGACAAAGATTCTGAAATCCCAGCTCGGAAGATAGTCCGACTCGAATGCATGATCGTTTCTACGGACAGGATCGTGAAACGTTTGTGCTTTCCCGATAAGCAGAAATCAACTCTTAGTTCTCTGCAATGTGGATTTTGAGCAGCGAGTACTTGTACCAACAGGTTTTGAACGCCCAGTGCCTGCCATCACAGATTTGCAGGCTGGAGTACCCGATGATGCCGTTGGACACTCCGGTCTTCCTCTACTCGTTCTTTGCAGTTGTGGTCGTGGTCTTTTTCTACGGAGTGTATAGAAAGTTCTCAATTTACGGAATCGGCTGGAAGGACGTATGGAAGAGCCTTCCAAGGTTGGTCAAGAATTCAAGGAGAATCTCCACTGACGGCTTTGGTCAGAAAAAGATTCTCCAACGTAGGTTCGGCGGCCTCATGCATTCGTGGATGTTCTACGGGATTACAGCACTCACGATTGGAACTATCCTTGTCGGCATCGATTACGATATCCTGAGGCCGAGAGGCATCGTCTTGCTTCAGGGCGACTTCTACCTTGGCTTGAAAACTACCCTAGACATCTTTGGGCTTGCATTCGTGATAGCAGTGGCGCTTGCGCTTGCAAGACGTCTTTCCTTCAAACCATACTTCATGGTGGAGAACAAGGCAGATCGATTCCTATTGGCAGGAATGCTCTACATGGGTGTCTCAGGTTTTGTTCAAGAGGGGCTGAGATTGGCGCTAATACCTGTTCCGTGGGCATACTTCTCCCCAGTCGGATCTACAGTGGCGGCCATGTTCACGAGCCTTGGCGCGGGTCCGACTGCTTCGAACTTGCAGACTTTCGTAGGACTTTACCAGACTCTCTGGTGGATACACGCGCTCACTGCTTTTGCCCTCATCGCATCTATCCCTTACACGAAACTCTTCCACGTCCCGAATGCCATCATTAACATGATGCTTTATGACGAAGTTCGCCCTCTGGGAAGAATGACAACTCCGTTCAATCTTGCGGAAGTGATGAAGCAACAAGAAGCCAATCCTGACTACACGCCGGACCTGACTCTGGGAATCAGCACAACAAACGACCTAAAGTGGCAACAAAGAGTGATGCTCGACGCGTGCACCAATTGCGGCAGATGCGAGGCCGCCTGTCCGGCAAACGCAGCAGGAAGAGATCTGTCGCCAAGGCTCGTCGTGCAAGACCTGAAAAATCGCTTCTACTCCGACTACAAGTTGATACACGAAAAGAAAGGAAAGACGGAAGATCTTTTCGCTTCAGGAACTGTCCGTGAAGGAGAAATGTACTCCTGCGTCATGTGTGCCGCCTGCGTCTACGAGTGTCCTGTGGAAATAAACCACGTAGACTTCATCTCGGACGTTCGCAGAACTGCCGTCGCGACAAACAAACTCGATCCAAAGCAAACAACCCTTCTATCAAACCTGGCTGCTCACCAGAACCCGTACGGACTTGCGAATTCCACAAGGGCCGACTGGGCACGGGAAAGCGGTGTAAAGACAATATCGGAGAATCCACAAGCAGAGTACCTGTATTGGGTGGGCTGCGTCTGTTCATTTGATCAGCGAGCTCAGAACATTGCGAAATCACTAGCAAAGATACTGAACTCAGCAGGTGTTTCGTTTGCAATTCTGGGAACAGAGGAGTTGTGCAATGGGGACCAAGCAAGACGCCTTGGTGAGGAGGGCAGATACCAAGAGCTCGCAATCCAGAACATCGCAATCCTGAACTCTCACGCCGTGAAGAAAGTTCTGACCAGCTGTCCGCACTGTTTCAACACAATAAAGAACGAGTATTCACAGTTCGATGGAAAGTATGAAGTCGTGCATCACAGCCAGCTGATTTCTGAACTGATCAAACAGGGCAGGATCAAGATCTCAGAAAAGAAGCTCAAAGATATTTCTGTGACTCTACACGACGCTTGTTACGCTGTAAGGTACAACAGTATCTTTGACGAGCCGCGCGCCGTTCTCAAATCAATGAAGACCGATCTTCGAGAGATGCACAGGTGTGGGAACAAGACATTTTGTTGCGGTGCAGGAGGATCTAACTATTGGTACAAGGTACCGCAGGAAAAAACAATCACAGGCATACGAACAAACGAAGCGGTTGCAACCGGAGCAGGCACACTCGCTACAGAATGTCCGTTCTGCCTCTCAATGTTCGAGGATTCCACAAGAGTCAGCGGAGCTAAGCTCGAAGTGAAGGATATAGCGGAACTCGTGGCAGAAGAGCTGAGCGATGCCTAGCAGCTGAGCGAACCGGCAAGCAGTGGTGTCTCCAGGAGTGTCTGCGATGTCGGGGCGTATCCTGAGATGTAGTATGAGATGCTCAGCGAAAGTCCATTTCCCTGATCGAAGTAGTTCGGAAGGGGGACAATTATTGACTCGTAGGATGAGTTGACGACTCTGTAATCGACATAAGCCGTTCTATTCAGCGGTATGTCCAATCGAATATTCAGCCCTGGAGTGAATATAGTGGCAGTCTGGAAATTGATGCCGGTTCTGTTTCCAACGACGCCAATAACGAGCCAGTTTGAATAATTCTTGGGTATGACCCCACAGTGAATGGGAGATGAGGTGTACACCGCGGAGGCTGTGAAGGAAAAAGTCTGGTTTCTGGGCTGATCCCCTTGAACAAGGAGGCCGAGAGCTGTTCCGAGCGCTAGGGAGAAGATAATCACTCCAAGCGCGACAGCGTTGATAGCTTTCATAGCTAATTCAAAGGGTGTCGAATTGCTACCCTATAAGCTATGCATCGCCCTCTCCCAAAAGCGAGTTTGCGATTATGATCTTCATGATCTCGGAAGTGCCTTCACCAATAGTCATCAACTTGGCATCTCTCCAATGTCTGTGTACGTCGGCCTCGTCCGTGTACCCGTATCCTCCGTGAATCTGAATCGCTTCATTGCAAACTCGGAGTGCCATCTCGGTCGAAAACAACTTTGCCTCAGCAGCACCGACGGAATAGTCAAGCTTCCTTTCCTTGAGATTCCCAGCGTAATACGTCATGAGTCTGGCAGCGTTAATTTCAGTAGCCATTTCTGCAAGCTTCGATCTCGTCATCTGAAAATCCGAAACGCGCTGTCCAAACGCGCTTCTCTGTTTTGCATACGTAATGGATTTCTCAAGAGCCATCTGCGCGATTCCGACGCTGATTGCGGCAACGGTCACTCTGCCTGAAAACAACATTCTCTTTGCGTACTCGAAGCCGTCTCCGTTTCGCCCGACTAGATTCTCTAGAGGAACTAGTACGTTTTCGAAATGCAGGGCTGAAAGAGTTGATCCTTTCAATCCCATCTTGGGTATGTTGGATCCAGGGGAAAAACCGCTAGTCTCTTTCGGAACAATGATTGCCGCGTGTCCGTTTTTTGTCTTTGCGAAGACGAGGTAGTAATCAGCCACCCCGGAATTTGTGATGTACATCTTTTCTCCATTTATGTGCCAGCCATCGGATTTCGATTCGGCACTTGTGATGATGGATCTAGCGTCCGACCCGGCGCCGGGCTCAGTTAGAGCAAAAGCCCCAAGTTTTTCGCCGTTAATCAGTGCTCTGAGGTGGTCCTTGTGTTGAGACGAGTTACCAAACTGGTATATGCCGTCGCACACGGTGCCGTGTATTGCAAGCGAAATAGCGGTGCTGGCACACGCCTTCCCTACAAGTTCCATTGCGGCTACGTAAATTGGATATGGAAGCCCTAGTCCTCCAAGGTTTTCTGGATAAGGGATATTCGTAAACCCATGGCGGAGTATCTTTTGGACATTCTCTTTGGGGAAGACCCCGGACTTGTCAACTTGCCGAGCGGTAGGAACAATCTCTCTCTGAACGAATTCGCCGAAGGATTCCAGCAGCTCGTTGTATTCGGAAGAATGCGATGGATACAGCATTGAAACAATCTTTCGCTGTTCATCAACAAAGAAAGGCATGAGTTGACAAATGAAATTCAAAGATTACTGATTCAAATTGTTTCTGATTTTCAGGCCATGACTGTTCTAGGGCAGAAGCCCCGGGTCTAAGGAACTCTCTCAAAAAACGCAAACTCTTAAATGAAGTTGAATGAGTTCAAAGCACGTTATCCTTCTTTGCCCGTTAGAGAAGTTGCGATAATTGGTATCGGAGCTTCTAAATTCGATTCTATCACAGCTGGGCAATCCTACAAAGAACTGATGTACGAAGCTGCAAAGAAGGCGTATTCGGATGCTGGTGTTGATGCTCGCGAGGATGTCGGCTCATTCATCTGTTGTGCCGAGGATTTCTGGGAGGGCAACAGCATAAGCGATGAATACATGCCAGATCAAATAGGCGCGAAATTGAGACCACTCATGACTGTTTCTGGAGATGGACTCTTAGGACTTGCTCACGGCTACATGCATATCATGGCGGGCGTGACTGATGTCGTGGTGGTCGAATCTCACAGTAAGCTCTCGGACGTAGTCTCAAAGAGACAGGTTGAGAATCTAGGATTCGATCCGTTGTTTGCCCGCTTGCGAAATGTTGATCCGAAATATCTAGCCGGTTTGGAAATGAGGAGGTACTTGGAAGAGTCGGGGAACAGTGTCGAAGACTGCGCCTCGGTAGTGGTAAAGAACTGCAAGAACGCACTGCGTAACCCGCGCGCGGTGTACGGAAACGATCTGAAAGAGAATGATGTCCTGAGTAGCGAGGAAATCGCAGCCCCGTTGAGAGATCTAGAAATCAGCAAGCCCGCTGATTGTTCTGTTGTGCTTGTGCTGGCAACTGCAAAGAAGGCAAGGCGCCTATCGGAGAAGCCGATTTGGATCTCTGGCATCTCGTGGTTTTCTGATTCTCCCAATGTAGAGGATATGGATCTGGGCCAAGCGATATACGCAGCCAACTCTTCTCAGAAAGCGTACAAAATGGCCAGAATCACAAGGCCATCTACACAGCTTGACTTTGCCGAAATTGACGATACTTTTGCATACAAAGAACTGCAGCACATCGAAGCGCTTGGTCTCGCAAAGCGGGCCGGAAAATTCATCACATCAGGGAAGGCAGATCGCGAAGGTATTCTTCCAGTTAATCCATCTGGTGGGTCTTTGGGGATGGGATACTTTGCTGAGGCCACCAGCCTTGTTAGGACGTTAGAGGCGGTACTCCAATTACGCGGAGAGGCAGGACCTCTTCAGATTCAATCACCGAGAAGATGCGTTGTCCAGTCTTGGCGAAGACTTCCGACCCAGAGCGGAGCCACCGCGGTACTATCTAGGTGAAGTGGGATGGCAAAGAGAAAAGTGTGTGTCATCGGCGCCGGTTTGACACTATTCAGGCGTCGCATGCTTGAAACCGGGAAGGAGCTCTCCTTTGAAGCCGTGCGAATGGCCCTTGACTCTGCAGGAATAGAAAGGAAGGATGTCGATTCGGTTGTTATGGGTACGGCGCCGGATGCTTTCGACGGCGTACACATGAAGGGAGAATACCTGCTCGATGGAGCGGGCGGGTACAAGAGACCATACTCGCGCGTCTACGTGGGTGGCGCGACCGGAGTCTATACTCCGATCTCTGCGTGGTGGCACGTCGCTTCGGGATTGAGCGATGTCTGCGTAGCAGTTGCGGAGGAAAAAATGTCTCCACTTCAACCGCACCCACAATACGCATTTTGGAGTATTTTCGATCACACGGTTGAAAGACCATTGGGCGTGACTTTGCTATGGATCTTTGCACTCGAGATGCGGAGGTACATGCACGCGCATGGGATCAAGGAGGAAGAGATAGCTCAGGTTGCAGTGAAGAACAAAGGCAACGCGATGGATCACCCATGTGCGCAGCTTCCTGCAAGGATAACGGTTGACGATGTTATGAAATCAGAGCAAATGGTCTGGCCGGTCAAAAGGCTGGATGTCAGTCCGCCAAGTGATGGAGCGGCTGCGGTGGTGCTGTGTTCTGAAGAGTTTGCAAAGAAGATAACGAAAGAGCCCGTAACAGTTGCCGGATGCGGCTGGAACATTGACAGTACTTACTGGACCAACCGCGATCTGTACTATCCACAATATCTTGAAAACGCAGGCAAAATGGCGTACAAGATGGCGAGAATTACAAATCCAAAGAAAGAGATCGATTTCGCCGAGGTGTACGATCCTTTCGACTATAAGGAACTGCATCACATGGAGGGACTGCAGCTCGCAAAGAAAGGCGAGGCTCCGAAGATGACTTCCGCTGGAATCACGCAACGAAATGGCGAGCTTCCGATTAATCCTTCTGGTGGTTTGCTAGGAGTAGGAAACCCAATTGCTGCAGCAGGGATGATGAAAGTATGCGAGATTTATTTCCAGCTCACTCACCAGGCTGGCAAGCGCCAAGTGAAGAAAGAGGTTCATACCGGTCTCGCGCAGGCTTGGGGGGATCTCATGCAGTACAGTTCGGTCTTTGTGATGAAGAGGCGTTGAAAGATTGAGTGAAAATGTAAAGTTCTTTCCCGGGCGCGAAATTCGATCTAGTGCAATTGATTCAGGAGAAGTGCTGATTACAAGGTATGCGGCGAATCTTCGTTATTCTTGGGCTTCAGGCGTCGCAGTAAGTAGGTTTCTCAGCGAGCTTAAGAATGGAAGGCTTGTTGCGCGAAAATGCAACAAGTGCAAGCGTGTGATGATCCCGCCGAGGATGTTTTGTGAAGACTGTTTCAGAGATACTGACGAGTGGGTCTATGTGAAAGATACCGGGATTGTAAACACGTATTCGATCGCGCATGTGGGTGCTGATGCTTCCAGACTTTCCACCCCATTGTATGTATCAGTAATCAATTTTGACGGAGCAAGCGAATTGATGGGGTTCCTGCATCTGCTTGGAGAGGTTTCTGAAAGCGACATCAAGATTGGCATGAGAGTTCAGGCTGTCTGGAAACCACCCGAGGAAAGAGTTGGCTCCATTCTGGACATCAAGTACTTCAGACCGATTTCAAAGGGGTGACAAGGATGGAAAAGCTGACGAACAACGAACAGGCCAGAAAGTGGAGTGATCACATCCCGCTTCAGTACAAGTACACCGCTGGTGTCGCGGGCGAACGGTTCCTTCAGCTCCTGAAGCAAGAGAAAATCCTAGGTAGCGTATGCAAACAATGCAACAAGATGTTTGTACCGCCAAAGATATTCTGCAAGGACTGCTTTGTCCAGCTGTCCGAATGGCGCGAAGTCCAACCGAATTCGTCGTATATCTATTCCTTCACGGTCTTGAATAACTCTGGCGTGAAAGAAACAGTAGTACTCGTAAAGTTCGACGGAGCAGAAGGAGGTTTGCTAGGTCGATTCAAGGCGGGCAAAGAGGAACCACGAATTGGAATGAGAGTTAAGCCTGTTTTCAAGCCGAAGGAAGAGCGAAGGGGAGAGCTCGAAGACATACTTCACTTCGAGAAATATAATTTTTGATCGACAGTCTTCCCGTCACGCTCAGCATGACTCTTCCACTCAGTAATCTCTTCCCCCACTGGTAAAGGAGACTATGCTTATCTGTACAGAATCCTAATCTTTATCGCATTCTGAAGTACAACGTGAGTCGAACGGAGTCTTTCAGTTGAACATTCCGCCGGAACAAACACCAGTTATAGTCAGCGCAGTACGGACACCAATCGGCAAATTTGGACGGACTCTCAAGGGATTTTCCGCACCCAGACTCGGCGCAATCGTGATCAGGGAGGCTCTAAACAGAGCTAAGGGGATCAAAGAAAGGGATGTGGATGAGGTGATCATGGGAAACGTTGTTTCAGCAGGGATAGGTCAGAATCCTGCCAGACAGGCGACTCTTTTCGCTGGTCTTCCCGCCGAAGTGGGCGCGACGACTGCAAACAAGGTCTGCGGATCAGGCCTCAAATCGATCATGTTTGCAGCCCAGGCGATTAGGGCGGGAGACGCCGAGTGCATCGTGGCTGGCGGCATGGAAAGTATGAGTCAGTGTCCACACATACTGAAGGATCTTAGGTGGGGGTTGAAATTTGGTGATTCAAAGACACACGATTCCATGCTATTGGACGGATTGTGGGACGTATACAACGATTTTCACATGGGCGTGACTGGAGAAATAATTGCAGAAAAGTACGGAGTCACTCGGGAGGAAGCCGACAAATTTTCCCTCGGATCGTACTCGAAGGCCTCGAGGGCGATAAAAGAGGGGGAATTCAAAGAAGAAATTGTGCCTGTTCAAATCAAAACGCCAGGTGGGGGATCGGAAGTATTCGCAAACGATGAATGCGTTCGGGCAGACACAACGATTGAGGGTTTGCGCATGCTGAAACCTGTGTTCAAACCGAATGGAGTACTCACGGCAGGAAATTCCTCTCAGCTGAGCGACGGTGCAGCCGCCGTCGTCGTCACTTCTGCGGCGAGAGCAAAGGAACTGAAAATCGAGCCGCTGGCTAGGATAGTGGCTTACGGTCAGGCCGGTGTGAAGCCGGAGCTTGTCATGGAAGCGCCTATACCAGCTTCGAAAGCGGTAATGAAGAAGACCGGCCTCTCGATTCGTGACCTCGATCTTGTAGAACACAATGAAGCCTACTCAACTGCCAGCATAGTTGTTTCAAGAGAGCTTGGCATCCCGGATTCAAAGTTCAATGTAAATGGAGGAGCCGTGGCTTTAGGTCATCCCCTTGGTTGTTCAGGAGCTCGCGTTCTGACAACTTTGATTTATGCCTTGAGAAATAGGAACCTCAATCGAGGTCTTGCCACTCTTTGCCTTGGTGGTGGAGAGGCAGTCTCTATGATACTCGAAGTCTAGTTTTGGCGTTTGATTTTTCATCTCACGATATATGAACGCGGATTCCATCTGTAGACAAACATTGTCAGAAATTCACCTTTTCGGAGTAAGAGACTACGATCGAGTAGAAGGTTTGAAGGGACTGGCAATTCAGATCGATGTCATTGAATGGAAGCTCAATTTGCGAAGAAAGGCCTGAAACCCCACCATTCGACAACTTGGCCCGTGAATTCATCCAGTGTTTATTCTCCTCACGGAACCTTGCATAGAAAACTCGACGATTGTCAAACTCGATTTCCTTCATGTTTTCTTGGGTTTGAAGTCAATTGCTTGGCCCTCTCTGGGGTACCAGTCTCTCGTATTCGATATTCTCCTTGATTGTCAAGTGTCCAATTATTTCATCAAGAACAGGTTCCAAGACACAGTCCAGGTGGCCTCGAGATTTGTTCGAAGATTGAGCAGTTCTCGACAGGAGAAGATGAATTCTTGGCCCGTTTATTGAAGTTCAAATAACCTCAGGAGTAAGGAGAGTGTAATGGTACAAGGCGTCTGTGACGTTTGTAAGTTGACACCCGACGACGTCTTAATAAAAGAAGTAAAGTATTGCACTCCTTGTTCCGCGTGGATTTGCAAGAGTCTATCTTAGAAATGGAGTAACTGTTCTCGCCATCCGGAATAAGAAGGGACTCAAGGTAAGCCCACGGTAGGACACAAAACTGGACGCTGGCAAAGTGATTTACGTCGCAGAGGAGAGAAGGTCAATCTCGCTACCGAGTCTTGACAGTAAAATCCTCGTAATTAACGCGTACAACTAATTCAAGAGACGAATCTGGTCTTACCTTGTTTAATCTTGCCTCGATTTGTTCTATGAAATGCTTGTGGCTGAACAA
>JAKAPU010000209.1 GCA_021806865.1 archaeon | reverse complement strand
GGCTGCACTGGGGTTAGGCAACTTTGTCATAGCTGCACTGTTCGCACTGATAGGGTGGTTTTACAACTTCAAAGGCAAGAAGATGGGGATGATAGGAAATTCCTTGGTGGCTCTGTCTCTTGCAATACCGTACATCTACGGATCTGTGGCCCTTCAAAACTATGCAGTAAATCTCGGGTACCTTCTTGCACTGACCTCCTTTCTGGCGGGACTTGGTAGAGAGGTTTTGAAAGGAATCGCAGATGTGGAAGGAGATAGGATCCGGAACATTCGCACGGTGGCCATAACGCGCGGAGTAAGGTCGGCTCGTTTTCTGACCGCGTTCTTATTTCTTCTTGCTGTAGCTTCGAGCGCCCTTCCTGTGATGTTCAACCTGCTGGGCAGAGCTCTTTTTGTATACTTGCCCTTGGTGGCCATTCCAGATGTCATCTTCGTCTACCTGTCTTACAAAGTGCTTTCACTGAGAGAAGGGAAGGATTCGCTTCGTCTGAAATCAATCGCACTTGCAGGCATGATGCTTGGTCTGATTGCATATTTAATATCCGGCCTATCGGTGTAGTATTCGGAATAGTTCGCGCCTATGCTTTCTGAACGGCTTCGACCGAAAAGAATCGCTGCCATGATTGGTAACGAATCTTCCAGACTTGAACTGGTCAAATGGCTGAAACACTGGAAGGTTGGCGCCAAAGCAATCATGCTTACCGGACCGCCCGGCGTGGGCAAGTCTTCATCGATTCACGCGGTTGCAAGCGAACTTGGATACACAGTAATCGAGCTAAACGCGAGCGATGCCAGAACCAGAGAACGCCTAAGACAGGAAATCGGTCCAGCACTCGAAAATTCATCGATTTTCGGGGCTGAAAAACTACTGATATTCCTAGATGAGATTGATGGTTTGTCGGGAAGGAACGATTACGCTGGAATGGACTACGTTCTCGAGTTTATCGAGAACGCTACAATGCCGGTAGCTCTGGCCGCAAATCTCGAAGACACGCAGAAGCTCAGGAAAATCGAGCAGAAATCTCATGTAGTCAGGTTCAAACCAATCGAGGCAGATGAAATGCTGCTCTACCTAAAGGCTGTGAACTCTAGAGAAGAAATGCACGTTCCCGAAGATACACTACGAAAGATTGCAGCGAATAGTAGGGGCGATGTCCGCCAGGCGCTGAATTCGATTCAGACTCTAGCTGGTGGAAAGGTAGTGGGTGCTAGAACCGATCACCAGTTCATGAGCGACCTGTTGGCACTGGATGCAGTACTTGGAGCTGAAAGCTTTGAAAAGTCAATGGAGTTATTCAGACAGTATGATGCATCTCCTTTCGACAAATTGAGGTCAATTTATGATGCAGTGGTTGCAGCAAAGAATCTTTCAATCGAATCAAAGGCCGAATCTCTCGAGCTCGTGGCAAAAGCGGATATCTTGCTAAAGAGAATAAACCTTGAGCAATCCTGGCGGCTGCTGCGTTATTTTGACAAGTATCTTGCATTCGCTACGGCCGGAAAACAGCTGAAGAGGGTGGATTCGAGCGTACCTTGGAACCTCAAATTGTCGATATGGAACGACGGCAAAGTAATCAGGTCCATGGATGCGCAGCTCTCCGAAAGCTATCGCGTCGGATCCGGTACCTTCGCGGCCTTCTACATGCCTTACCTTGTCCAATACCTCAAAACACGACCGGAGGCCTTCGATGGATTCTTGAGAAGAAACAGATTCGAGGATAGCGAGCGACGCGTTCTACTCAAGCTT
This sequence comes from archaeon, assembly GCA_021806865.1. Next base: position 2,873 of record JAKAPU010000209.1, on the reverse strand, counting down.
GCTGGAAAAAAATAACGCTGCCGTGAACCTTCCTGGTCAGTCGCAAAGCTTATGGAGACCGCCAGCCGCAGTCGTGATTTGGATTAGTGATTTTTCGATGGCAACTCCGATACCCGCAGAGCCACATGAACACCAATTCAGGTACTATGCCTGCGTTAACTTGATTCGTGGCGCTGAAACGATTGGCGTTGTTGATGTTTGGCGCTGCGCCGTATGTCATGTCAAAGGGACGGAGCTACGAGTTCAAGGTCTCAACAATCTCTCCGCGGAAGCGGGGTTTCCTGTCTTAGACGGAGTGGATACACGGTGGGTTGTGTTCGTTTGCAGGGCGGAAGAAGAGCCCAAGTTTGACGTCTACAACGTGCACTCGGGCGAGGAGATACAGCACGAATGCGTGGAAAAGGTTTCGCCGATAATAGTCTCAAAGGATTACTCAATGGAAAACAAGAGTGACAAGTATCACAACATCTACAACTTGGACAATTATCTTAATGACAACCTAGAACTCGCTCCCTGAAAGCCATTGCTTCGAGACCTTCTGGGGCAAGGTTCGCAGAGGGCCAGCGATCCTGTTTGGTTTGGATTCAGAGAATCTTTGGTTGCTTTGCTCTCGGTTCTTCAATGGGCAAAGTGTTGTAATTGTCCTTGTATTTCGACATGTCACGGATCGGGAAATGACAGATTTCACACTGCCAAGTTGTGCCTTCGTTCGATCGGCGCAGCACGAACGGCCTAATCTGCTTGCACTTGTCACAGTAATTGTTCAAGCATCTTCTACTTCCTTGTGGAAAACTCTGGATTTCTATCTTTCGGCCTATCGCGTCAGCTCAATCTTTGGGTTGGCGGGTTTTATCTTTCTCCAATCCTCGAGAAATTTGGCCAGTCCAATGTCAGTGAGCGGATGATTGATCATCTTGCCCAGCACGTCTGGCGGCAGGGTGACGACATGTGCTCCAAGTTTGGCCGCATCTATGACGTGAAGAGGGTGCCTAACGCTTGCGACGAGCACCTCTGTCTCGTATCGGTAGTTGTTGAATATTTGGACAATGTCGCGGATAACGTCCATCCCGACCTCGCCAATATCATCTAGCCGGCCAATGAATGGGCTGACGTAACTTGCACCGGCCTTTGCTGCAAGCATTGCTTGATTTGCAGAAAATATCAGAGTAACGTTTGTCTTGAGTCGTTCACCGTGCAGATGTCGGACTGCCTTCAATCCATCAGCAGTCATTGGAATCTTAACTACGACATTGGGTCCGATTGCAGAAAGGTGGCGAGCCTCTGAAATCATTTCCTCAAAATTTGTGTCAATCACTTCGAGACTGACGGGGCCCTTGACAATTCTGACGATCTCGCTCATCGTTTCTTGCGGATCGCCACTTTCTTTCGAAAGGAGTGTGGGGTTTGTTGTTATTCCGTCGACGAGACCAAGATCATTGTACTTTTTAATCTGCTCAATGTTCGCAGTGTCGAGGAAGATTTTCAAGTCATGGCACTTCCAGCAGTTACTTTCTGCCTGCTGCTCGAAGCGCGAGAACATTGTTTGCTATATTATTTGCTGTAAGCCCGTATTTGATCATCAATTCTTTGTCCTCACCAGATTCGCCAAATGTGTCCATTGTGCCGACACGCTTCATAGGAGTTGGTTTTTCTTCAGCAAGGACTTCTGCGACCGAACTTCCGAGCCCTCCTAGAATGTTGTGTTCTTCTGCGGTCACCACATAACCAGAAGCCGTAGCCGTCTTCACTATCGTCTCTTTGGAGATTGGCTTGATGGAGTACATGTCTACAACTCCAACGGATAGTCCGTTTTCCTTTTGGAGTTTCTTTGCAGCGACCAATGACTCGTACACCAAAAGACCACATGCCATTATTGTTGCATCGTTCCCCTCTTTGAAAACCGTCGACCCTCCAACTTTCATAGCCGCGGCAAGTTCCGGGGTGTAAACAATTGGGCAATTGGGCCGAGCTATCCGCACGTAGAAAGGTCCGGGTGTCTTTGCAGCAATCTCCACTAGCCGTGATGTTGAAACCGAGTCGCTGGGGACGAGAACCCTCATGTTGGGAATCGCTCTCATAGTTGAGAGATCTTCGAGCTCCTGGTGAGAAGCTCCATCAGGGCCCACACTGATCCCAGCATGCGATGCTACAAGCTTCACATCAATTTCTGGATAGGCTATTGCGTTTCGCATCTGGTCAACGCACTTTCCTGGAGCAAAGACAGCATAAGTGCTCGCGAATGCCACTTTCCCAGCCATCGCGAATCCAGCTGCAACGGAGACCAAGTTCTGTTCGGCGATGCCGACGTTGAAGAAACGTTCCGGAAACTTTTGCCCGAAAATTGAAGTTTTGATCGAGCCCGTTGTGTCAGCTCCAACAACAACGATACTCTTCAGCTCCGCGCCTAGCTTTGCTAGGGTCTCTCCATAGGCATCTCGCATGGATGCCATCTTTGGTTTCTCGCTGGTATCGCCAGCACCCTGTGACATGCTAACTGCCGCCAACTGCTTTTTTCAACTCGTTAATAGCAAATTCTGGATTCGGTTGACCAAACACCGAATTTCCTGCGACAAAGACAGTTGCGCCTTTCTCGGAAAGCATCGCCGCGTTCCCTAGATCGACTCCGCCATCGACCTCTATTTCTATGTGCCTGTCTGCAAAAAGTCTTGAAGCCTCGCTCACTTTGGGAACGACTTCAGCCATGAATTTTTGTCCAGAAAAGCCTGGATTCACAGTCATAACGATCACGACAGAGACGTCGTAGTTGGAAAGGTCTATCGCATCAAGTGGGGTGGCAGGTTTGAATGCAATTCCCAGCTTTGCGTTGAACTTTTTCACTACTCTCTCAATTTCTGTGAGTGTCTTAGATCGGA
>JAKAPU010000026.1 GCA_021806865.1 archaeon | reverse complement strand
AGCAAACACGGCCGCATTTGCGGACATCATTTCAATCGCAAATTCTTTGACACCTTGTTCGTAGTTGAAGGAAGGATCTACCTCAAACAAGAATATTCTTCCCAACAGAGACGTTTCTGGAATATTCAGCTTCTTTGAAAACGGATGAGTCGGCGAAATTGTCTGAGTCACGGCGACAGTCTCAAAAAACCCGGATAGAAGCGATGCTCGCCTGAAAATTGTGGCCGTGATTCCAAACGCAAGTGCAGCCAGCATGTAACCTACCGCAACTGCATCGATGCCCTGCGATAAGAGAAAGCCATTGAAATAAACCAGATCAACACCAATTGAAACCCAGACAATAGGCAGTATCAAGAGCGCCCTGCGAACTTGATGATCCTTGCTTCTCGATCTGGCGAGCAAGAAAAGCGACAACGAGAAGACTGCGAAAAGCACGAGTATTGCAAATACAACCAGCAAGTAGGAAGTGTCAAAGGCTGAAGAAGGAAGCGTAATGCCTGCCAGGTTTTTCACTTTGACGATTGTGTAGGGATTAAACGCGAAGAGATAGGCGTCGGCAACTATCGTGAAGAAAAAGAATGCTGTCAAAGGCATCGCCGTAAATTTCTTTTCAAACGTTTCTTTGATCAGCCCTCGTATACCAGTTTGCTTTGGCCGAAGATATACGATGGTCGCCACTGCTGTGAGTAACAGAACATCCCAAATGATGAAACTAGTACCAAAATCAGTGTAGACGAACATGAAAAAAGAAGAGGAAAGGAAGTTTCGTAAGAACTCAACTACTAGAACTCCTTCGAATAGTATGTGAACGTAAACTAGAAGGTTTTTCACTTCCCTGTATAACGTCGTCTTTTGAAGGTAGACATAATATCCTGACAATCCCGTCAAGACTATTGCGATCAGAACTATTACCGGAGCTACCAGCTCCGCGCCCGGCGCCGCCATAACTAATACCTAATGATCGAAAGTTCTGGACCCAACGCGACAGAGTGATACCTGCGACTGTGATCCGTGCCTCGCATCTTTTGGATTAGGAATCTTGTTTTGAACTCGTTATTGGCGAGCGAGTTCTCGAGCAACATCACAGAGTCGGAGAGAAATCCCTCCGGTCCAACCTTGCCAGTTTGAGTTAGGCTTACAGTCATAAATGTGGTGACGTCTCTGTCCTTCAGCGACTTGTACATCATTTTCATGAAAGTTCTTTGTTCAAATTGACTCTCGCAAGCAAGAAGGAGCGCTGTCAGGGAATCTATCACAAGTATAGTGCTTTTTGTCTGATCTACGACTTCAAGTAAATACGCGATGTTTGATTCCAGTCCCTTACCGCGTAGCATTTCAAGATCGAGAATCTTCACCTTGCCAGCTTTTTCCAGTGCCTGAAAGTCCATTTTCAGTCCGAGAAGATTTCGCTTAAAGTAATCAGAAGATTCTTCAAAGGTTGCGTATACTGCCTTTTCACCGAGCTTGCTTACTGCATTGTAGACGAAGTTTGATGCGAGTATGGTCTTTCCAGTTCCAGGACCACCAACCAAAAGATGAACCTGACCGCGTACGAGGCCACCCTCAATCAGTTCGTCGAGACCTTTCACTCCAGTGGGAATCCTCAACAAGGTCTTTTGGCTCATGTTTGTCCACTTTTCTCCTACGATTTCGCGCCTTGTTTTATCTTTATCGAGTCAGAGCTCTTTCGGAAACTTGGTTTCAAAGTAACTCGTTCACACTTTTCTCTCTTCTAGGGCGTGGGTGAGCTTTGACAGTTTGTCTCTTGCAAGGTTGTTTGGGAGCACTTCGAGGCACTTTCTGCTCGCGTCGGCATATTTGGAGATGAGTTTTGTCGCATATTCTATCGAACCAAGATCTTTGAGAACCTTGAGAAGTTTCTTTACGTCTCCGGAAGTAAACCACTTTGAGTAAACCATGGAATCTATGACATTCTTTTGCTCAGCGTTCGCGTTCGATTTGGCGTGTACAAGCACAATGTTACAGGCGTTGTTTTGTACATCCTTCATCACAGGTTTCCCTAGTTTTTGCGCCTCCCCGACTATATCGAGCACATCGTCCCTCATTTGGAAAGCAATACCAAGATTCAAACCGAATCGGTATAGCGAATCGACAACTTCTTCGGGGGCTCCGGCAACTATTCCTCCTGAGGCCGAAGTTGCGGCGAGAAGTGAACCGGTCTTGAGCTTTGCAACTTCTAGGTACTCACTCTCAGATATCCTGTCTTTAGAGGTCAGCCCGATCTCCAGAAATTCACCTTGAGCCGTCAGCCTCGCTGATCTCGAAACCAATCGCAAGAGATCTCCCAGTCTTTCCTTCGGGAGGTCCGAGTCTCCATATGTTCCGAGTTGAGTGAACATTTCGAAAATCATGAGATCTGAAACAATTATTGACTTTGTTACGCCAAACCTCTTGTGCAGAGCGACTTTCTCGTGCCTTAAATCAGAGTCGTCAATTATGTCATCTTGCACCAGTGAAGCGGAGTGTGCAAGCTCGTAAGCTATGGCGATCGGAATTGCCTTGCCGTAGCTGCCGGAAATCGTTTCGCAGGAAAGGAGAGCTAGAATCGGTCTGAGTTTCTTCCCACCTGCTAGCGTGCTCTCCAGAGAAACACGTTCCAGAACATACACCTGTGAGTAAGCTTCCTTCAGTGCTTTCTCAAGAATCCTTCTGTACTCCGAGAGAACGGAGTCAATCTCCGATTCAGCATGCAATTTCGATATGCCACCTAGATTAGGAAACTCCCGATCATCATTACAGGGCCCCAGAACAGATACTCTGCGTCAGCCACAACGTCTGAATAGTAACCATACGAACCTGAGCGCTTGGCTGCAATCCTGTATGCATAGGAGTATAGCGGAAAAACAAGTACAATGAGAGAGTAGATTGGAAGTAAGCCTGTCGCGACCGCCATAAGGCAATAGGTAGCCGCCATAGCATCGATTACGTTCATCAGCTTGTAGGATGCGCTCACTCCATAAACCGATGGCATTGTTTTGATTCCGTACTGGCTGTCTGCCTTCACGTCTCTTATGTCGAAAAATATGGTGTTTGACATCAACCTGAGGAAGATGAATATAGCAAAAGTCACGATTGGAAGACTGAGCGCTTCAAAATACAATCCGACAAGCAGCGGAATCAGAGACCAGCCTATCGAGATTGCAATATTCTTCACTAGCAATCGATCCTTTAGACGTCTGGCACCAATAATCTTGGTGAATTTCTTTGAGCCGACGCTGTAAAGCAACGCCATGATAAGTGGGATTATCAGGGCTATGAGGAAAATCAAATTCGAAAAAAATGCCAACACGTATCCGATCGCAAAGGCACCTCCAGCGATCAGCGGAAGTGCTGCCTTTCTGCCTTGAAGATGTCTAGTTCGCTCCGGGTTTGAAATCTGATCTTGGTCGATCTCCGAGGCTCTGTTTATCATGTAGGCCCCAAAGGAGAACAAGTAAGCCATCACCAGCAGAGGGGGGGTGGGCAATCGCCCCAGAAGCATGGATGTAGCTGCCGCTATGCTGGCGCATCCTATGGAGAGCATGTGTCCGCCGTATACAAGCTCTCTCACTATCGGGGTCGAAAGCAAACTCATGGATCAAGCGTCTACCAATCTGGGCAACAACTATTACTCATGATCAGGAACATTCAGGCTTTATAGTTAATAAAAGAGAAATGGAGCTCGCATCAGTAGGCGAGATTCAACGTCTCATGCTGTCTGAAGACTCCAGAGATAACTCATTTTAAGCAGCAGAGGAACAAAGCTGTGCCGTTGGCCACTATCAGCGAAGAAAAACGGATACCGACAGGGATACCTGGCTTGGACCCTTTGATCCAGGGAGGATTGAGGCAAAGTGATTTTGTTCTTCTCCAGGGCGGCATAGGCACAGGCAAGACCATATTCTCCACACACTTTGTGTACAACTCCGCTAAGTTGCTAAACCAACCAGCGGTTTTTGCGAGCTTCGAAGAGGATGTTAAGAGCTTGAAACGAAACATGCTGAGGTTCGGAATGGATCTCGACCAGCTTGAGTCAAAGAAGATGCTCAAAGTGATTGACCTGGAATCGTTGGAAGGAGGAGGTCTAAGCTCAAACATTCAGGTCATACTGGATGCATTGGATCAGCTCAAGGCAAAGAGACTCGTTGTCGATTCTCTGACTGCGTTTCTCAGCGGATCGGACGAGAAGTTCGATTACGCATTGATGATGCACCTGGTGTACAAAACTTTGAAGAGGGAAGGCGTAACGACGCTGATGACAGTGAGTAAACAGATCTCGGAGACTGACAACACTAACGGGATAGAGGAATTCATTGCCGATGGAATTTTTCAGATTGAGAGCTATCTTACTCAGCAGATGGAAATACGGACCAGATTCATAATCAAGAAACTCAGGGGAACTGACCACGACAAAAAGTATCACACGCTTTCCTTCACTCCAAACGGGCTTTCCATTCTAGCCTTCTCAAGCTGACTGGTCGACCTTTCGGATGGGTTCGTGCTCTATAGCCTGAAAATTGATTTTTCCTTCTGATCACGACAAATCTTGCCGTTTTCCAAAAGTGGCCAATCAATCCTTTCCAAAAGGCCCCTAGAAGGCTAAATCGAGCATGTTACAATGTTCGATACATTCGAAAAGAATAGGGATTTGGGATTCGAATTGTCAGAACCATATCTAATACCGGGAGAGAAGACGCAAGGACAACTGAACAGAAGATCGAAAATGGAAACATACTGCGAAATCGTGAGGGCCGTAGGCAGCGGTGCTCAGAGACCAACGCACATCATGTACAAGGCAAATCTTTCTTGGAGTGTAATGCAGGAGTACATTACGAATTTGGAAGGCAACGGAATCATCACTTCGGCTGTCGTAGATGGGAAGAGAATGTTTCATCTAACGCAGAAGGGATTCGGCTTGCTCAACAAATATCTCTCGTTGAGAGAGGACCTGAGCTTCAACGACGCGCAAGTTCAGAACGTCGTAGTTGCACAACAATTCCGGTACTAAGCACAACATGGTCAACAAGTAGTTAGCTAACTATGATCTTTCCTCTAATAGAAGAGCAGTTAGCTAGCACTTGGAATCTTGGCTCGTTGTTCTTTTCGCCCGAATAAGTCTTCGTGCATAGGAATCGAATTTTCTATTCTGATTCAATAGGCTTTAGTCTAAATTCGCAGTATGGGTCTCCCTTCGAGAGACACTTCTCCTCCGCACATGTGAACTTTCTGTTGAAAAGTATCTGATTTGCGCCAGCTATGATTCCAGCGATCAGATAGCATTCGGTCTTTCCAGTACTTCCGACGGCTGATGCAAAAAAACTATTCTCGAGTCTCACAGTCGGCTCACCGCGGATTCCTGATATTATCATTTTGAGAAAAGGAGTGCTGAATTCGCCGTACCCGTGAGTCTTTCCAAGCTCGATAAGATCTTTGACGATCTGGAGCCTGGAAGTCCCAATCTCTTTCATTCTCCGGCCCATCAACTCCCCGTATCCCAGTCCCATTTCATATAGGATGACAGATGCTCCGCTCTGGAACGAATCATACATCTTATCGCTCAGCGACTTGTAAAACTCTGCATCAATCACCATCACCCTGAGTTTCAAGAATGGATCAATTATGCATCCGGGATTGCTTCGCGATTCCACGTAGACGGTCCCCCTTCATTCATTTGAGAATCTCCTCTCGAAGACTTGAACGCTCGGCCTTAACTTTTATCGTAGCCATGGTACAGATTAAGCTTCTTGTTGAAATATACAGAAGCAAAGTGAACACCACAAAATTCCCCAGTGAAAGTAAGCCAAGAATGAAGTGCAAGATCAAGCACCTTGTAGAAAACGTCTAGATTTCTTCTACGCGATTCTTTGTATTCAAAAATGCAGTGTGAAGGAGCTATTCTCTCTCTGAATTGAGAGAATGATACTGTTCCACATCTTGATTGTAATTCATGGACTAAACTGGACATTCCAGTCTAGTGTACTGTTGTTTGAGTTGATATCAAGCATGTGCGGTTCAGTGAAGCGTTAATACATCTACAGAACAATCTGTACACGGACAGGTTTCTGCAAAATGCTAAGTTCTTCCTCCAGAAAAGCTGCGAACAGCTCGAAAAACTACTCGATGTTCATTGATGGGGAATGGGTAGATTCCAAATCCGGTGAAACGATTGATGTCGTGAATCCTACAACCGAGCTAAAATTTGCAACAGTTCCAAGAGCAACGAGAGAGGACGTGAGACGCGCCATTGACGCTGCCGAAAGAGCCCAGAAAAAGTGGGAAGATTATGCTCCGCTGCAACGAGCCAAGATCTTGCTCAAAATTGCAGAGCTGATGAGAGACCAGAGAGATAGACTGGCAAGAATACTGACTGCTGAGGAAGGAAAGCCGCTCTACGAATCGAGGCTTGAGATAGACGGCGCAGTAGGAAATTTCGAGTATTATGCAGAATTTGCCAGGAGGATCGAGGGAGATGTGCTGCCGAGCGATTTTCCAAAGCAGACGATCATGATTCTGAAACTACCGCTGGGCGTGGTCGGTTCGATCACCCCGTGGAACTTTCCATCCGCAACTGTCGCAAGGAAACTTGCTCCTGCCCTGATCACAGGTAACGCCGTGGTCACAAAGCCTTCCAGCAATACTCCTTTAAGCACAATCGAGATGGTGAAACTCGCGGAACAGGCAGGAATCCCAAAGGGCGTGTTGAACGTGGTGACCGGCTCCGGATCAGATGTCGGAGACGAACTGGTCGCAAACAAAAAGACCGCTCTCATCACGATGACTGGCAGCACTTCCGCCGGCCAAAAGATAATGGCACGATCATCAAACCACGTGGCAAAACTGATTCTCGAGTTAGGCGGGAAGGCTCCGTTCATAGTCTGGCACGACGCCGACCTGGAGTGGGCGTTGAAGTGCGCTGTCTGGGCGAGATTTTGGAACTGCGGTCAGACGTGCATCTGCTCCGAAAGGATGTACGTCGATGAAAAGATCAAGGCCAAGTTCGTCTCTGCATTTGCAAGATCAGTCAAGGCGCTGAGGATTGGAAATCCAACGAATCCTAGCACCGATTTGGGACCGATGGTTAGCTACGGAGAAAGAGAGACCACTAGGAAATTTGTAGAACAAGCAAGAGAAGAGGGCGACAAGATAATACTCGGAGGAGACGAGCCTAGGGTGCCTCGGAAAGGTTGGTTCTTCTCTCCGACGATAATCGAAAATGTGGACCAAGGCTCAAAACTTGTTCAGGAGGAGATATTCGGGCCGGTAGTCCCGATACTCGAGGTGGATAACTTCGACAAGGCGATAGAGTACGCGAACGATTCTGACTATGGGCTTGCTTCCTACCTGTTTACAAAAGACTCTAACAGGATAATGAAGGGAATGCACAAGATCAAGTTCGGGGAGACGTACGTGAATCAGGTCGGACCTGAACAACTGCAAGGAGCACACACGGGATTTAGGCAGACCGGCGTAGGCGCGGAGGGCTCGAGATACGGGCTTGAACACTACACCCAGCTGAAAACGTGCTACATCGACTGGAACGAAAAGCCGAACCTGCCTTACCTGTTCCCTTACAAGGCCTAAACCTTCGGAGCAAGCCGTGCCTCGGCCTCGTCCAGTGCGTAGATTTCGAGGTCCATGCCTTCCTCCGATTCCACTTCTACGAGCTTCTTGCGGCAGCAGATCTCGAATATCTTTGTGTCCTTGTCGTCCGAGATGATTCCAAGTCCTTTCCTTCCCTTGTTGTCCTGGATCGAGAGCTTCTCCGGCAAGACGTCGAGCAAGATCTTCAGTAGGTTGTCGAGGTCCTTTCGAGATCTTCCTTCCACCTTCGGGTCGTTGTATAGCCTGTAAGTGACATCGAGCGACAAGTAATCTTCTTTGAGGCAATTTTGTTTCAGCTCCTCAAAGTCATTTCCAGATGAAACAATAGCTGCCCTTATCCGATCTCTGAGCTCCTCCTTTTTCTCAGGATCCTTCCTGTTGGACGTGCGGGGAATGTACGCTATACTTATTTTTGGAAGTAAGATTCTTTTCATTAAATCACACATCCTGGCCTCACTAGAAGGTCAAATTATGGCGCTCTGCGAATTAGTTTGGTAACCTGTACAAGAACGATCAGCCGCATTCCGCACTTTGCCAGCTCAGTGGAAGCGAAGGAAACATCGTCTTGAAGTACTCGGTCAGTCCTTCCTCGAGTGAGTACCTGGCCTCAAATCCCAGCTCTTCTCTGATTGCTGTGACATCAGCGTAACTGTGCAGTATGTCCTCCTTTGAGGCCGGCCGGTATTCCAGCGGGAGAACAAGATTCTTGCCCAGGATCAACCTCATTTCTAGATCCGCAACCTCGCTTATCGTCGTCCTTTTCCCGGAGGCTACGTTGTATACCTTGCCGCTGGAAACCCTGTTTGACGCAGCAAGAACGTTTGCTCGCGCTACATCCTTCGCGTAAATGAAGTCTCTGGTTGCGCTTCCATCCCCGTTGATGATTGGCGACTTCATTTTTTCGAGTCTCTGCATGAACTTGTTGATGACGGAGCCGTACTCCCCTCCCAGAGATCGAGGCCCGTACACGTTGAAGTACCTGAGCACAGTAGTTCCGAGTCCCGTCTGCCTGTGCATCTCTAGGCACAGCTTCTCCGCCTCTAGCTTGCTTTCTCCGTACACGGAGATTGGTCCAGTCTGGGAATCTGCCTTCAATGGAAGATCTTGAGAATTACCATAGACGGCGGCGGAAGAGGCGAAGACAAATCGCTCAACTTTCGAATCCGCGGCGATGCGGAGGAGATTGCGAGTTCCTTCAACATTGATGCGCTTTGCCAACTCTGGCTCTTTGGTACATCGAGGAACGCTGACCATCGCCGCCGAGTGAAATACGGTCTCGATATCCTGCAGCGCCTTCCTTACTGCGTCCGGGTCGTTGATATCTCCCTAAGACGCACCAGAACCATAAAGGTGAACCTTTTTGACTGGCTGCTTGCCTCAAGGTTTGAGAGACTTCCGCCGGAGAGATCGTCCAGAACCCTACCTCGTATCCTTCAAGGACAAGCGAGTCCACGATGTGACTGCCGATGAATCCGGCTCCGCCAGTGACCAGCGCTCGCCTGGAAGAACCTGCCATTCCCTGCTTCAGACTATGACCGTAGTATGCGTTAATAGTCCTTTTGCGTCGTCAGGCCCCTCTTGCTCTTCACCAGAAGTGAAAGGTTGAGGGATTGGGCCCCGAGAAAAGCTAGGACATTTTGCAGGATGAAATTTGTAACGGTGTAGAGTTTCCAGCAGCTGTAAGAGAGTTTGGATACTGCCACTGCCAGAAATCGCTTCGCCGAGATACCGGAGCCGAATGGAGCGCTAACCGAGTGCAGGAGGAACAGCACGATTGCAACTCTTAGGGCGGTGGAAAGGGCTGGAGAGACAGGCGCAACCGCGAACGAGACAGCAAGGTAAACCATTGACACTCCCATCCAGTAAGAGGAAATATTTGCTGTCCACTGCGCCTGTCCTCCGTAGGTAGTGTAATTCTGGTCTGTCGGAAATTCGCTCAGAAAGTTTCGGGATGCTTGGCTTGTCCTCTTTAGCCAGATACGCGATTTAGTGAATGAATACTCCGCGAACCTCGCGAGGTGCATGCGAGAAAAAAAGAAGAGATCAGAAAGGAACACCCCGCGGTACCTCCAACTCATCAGAATGCGGTCGAACTTTGAGTTCCAGGAGAAGGCCAAGGAGTGGATGTCCAGGTACAGATTAGTGATCCAGATCCCTAGATAAGCTCAGCGGTTTTTGGGCCAGAAACTACATCGCTTCCCGATATGTGTTCTGTTAGGCAGCACTGGAATTTATTCTGTGAGAGGATTTTTGTCCAATTATGGAGAATGTTTTGCAGGTGGTCTGTTTGCTCCCAGGCCCGCTTTTGGAAAAATCAGTGGCCGAGAGCTTGCACTCCTCACGACGTGTGTTAGGGCAGCATGGACCGAGCAGCTTCGTAGAGCTCATGAAACCTGGGCGATCACGCTTGCAAACGCTCCGGCCCAGTTGTACGCCTCGGGAATCTGCTGCTGGATTGTGCCGTTTTGAATATAGCCCATTATCTGTTGTGGGGGGTTAGGGCGTTGATGTCCTCCGGCTACTAGCTAGCCATATTCCTCCTTTGTAGTTCTTCCATTATATTTTTCACACAATTTGGAGGATCACTCATCTCCGTATCGACTACAATGGCCGGGCGCGAAGGTTCTTCATACGGGTCCTGTATCCCGGTCATGTTGCTGATCTCTCCACGGCGAGCTTTCGCGTAGAGTCCTTTCGGATCCCGCTTTTCGCATGCTGCAAGCGAGGCTTTGATGTACACTTCCACAAAACTGTCTCTTCCTATAACCTGCTTTGCATTTTCTCTCGACAAACTGTATGGAGAAATCAGTGCGACGATAGCGATCACTCCATTTCTTGATAGAACCTTTGCAAGATAAGAAACGCGCCTCGCGTGCTCTTCTCTGTCGTTCTTCGAAAGTCCCAGATCGGCGGAGAGACCTTTTCTCACCTCATCCCCGTCTAGGACTTCGCAAAATCTTTGTTGCTTCTCGAATTCCTGCTTGAGAAGTTTGGCGAGTGTGGATTTACCAGATACTGGTAATCCGGTCATCCAGAGTGTGAAGCCTTTCGGTCGCAGGTCTCTCTACCTTCCATTATTGTTAGGGTTGGTGATTGTTAACATGTTGTCAAGCAACCTAAGCTTTGCATTTGGATGTGTACCCAGAGTTTTCTCTTTTTTTACAAGTCACAGCTAAAAAAATCAACTATGCGCTATTCTAACCGTGTTTGGGCCAAAATTCATGGCTTTCCTGTATAAAGCCATTTTTAGAAGATTTACATGGATAAACGATTAGCCAAAAATGCTCTCATTTGCGTCCAGTTGATCGGCTAAGGTGGGACTTTGGGTATATCTGGACTGGATTAAATGAAGTGAAGCAACGTTCTGCTTTCATTACAGTTCTCAGACAAAATCTGATCGGATGGAAGAGCTACGTGCTTTGGCAGCTGGGAATCAAAAGGCCGTTTACGGCTAAGATCAGCGGCAAAAGCTTCGAAGTCAGAAACGAAGTACAATTCATGCAATTACGGCATCGTCTCCGATTGAAATTGATTGATTGTGAAGAGACAGAAGAAAATCAATTAGACGTCTTGAATTTCCAATTCAAAGGCCGTGTTGCGAAGCTTTACTGCTATCCAGATATGGAACCGTGGGTAAGGAGTACTGTCGATGTAGTTTTCAGGAGAGAATGCTATGGCATAGTGAATTTCGAAGGCAAGGATGTTGTTGATATCGGCGCAAATTTGGGAGATTCTGCGATTTATTTTGCGATGCGTGGTGCCAAACGAGTAATAGCTTTGGAGCCGGACCCGTCTTTGTTTTTGCTTGCTAAGAAAAATATCCAATTCAACGGTTTGACGTCGAAGGTTTTGCTTCTGAACGAGGCAGTGGGCGACCTCTCTCGAGATCTGGATCAGCCGAAAGTGCTACATAACGCGAATTGGCGGAATGCCTCGGATCAAGCTTCAGAGGTTCATCGATCTTCTCTGGAGGATCTTGTTGCAGAATTCTCTTTGAACGATGCAATCCTTAAAGTTGATTGCGTGGGATGCGAATTAGGCTTGATCTTGAACTCAAGCGACTCCGCGTTATCGATGTTCTCATTTCTTGCGATTAAGTATTACGATGATCTTGAAGAAATTCGCACGCGACTTATCAAAGCCGGATATCGTATAATAAAAGTAACAAGCTATTTTGTACGAAACCGTAGCTACAGGCGACATGGAAGGATCTTTGCGACATTGTAAAGAAGTATTGAAAATGTGATTGGTGAGCAAGTATTATTCTCGATTTTTGGAACTCAACGATGTAACGAGTCGTGGATTGAGCTCGTGTGGAGGACAAAAATTTATTGTGCGGGGCAAGAATGCTTGTTAATTGTTTTTGGTACGCAATCTTCTGATGAATGAGCAAGTTTGGCTAATAATCAGTTATCTCTTTTGAAGATTTGATGTTCAATGAATAGAAGCCTACCAATTGCACTGGTCTTGCGAGGGCCTTCACTGAAGGCAAAAATTTCTCCAGGGCTTAGTTGCAACGTGGAGTATCTCGACCTTGGCGACAGACCAGTTGGAGTTCCAGTAAACATCGAGGTTTATATCCACAATCTTGGCGCGACACGAATTAGGGGCAATAAGCTCAACATATCATTCGACAGAAATTTCTTTGCTCTGGATTACCTTGAACTTGAGGCCTTCGCTTTGGAGTCCAGCGAATTATTGCAGAAGCCTTTGACTATCATCCCGCGGAAGCTAACGGATCGGCAGAAACGAATCACTTTCACTCTTACGAACGATAACCTGAACCATAGTAACCGGATTAGACGCGATTTGAAAGTGAGGAGCATTTTTGATCCTACAAAATCGCCGCTCAAAGGAGCGGTACTCGGTAAGTGGAAGTATAGTTCTCAAACTGCCTTTGTATGGCGTGGAGACGCTGATTGGTGCATACCAGCTTCGAGACAAACAGCCAAGAGAAACAAGCATGGTTTGGAACACTCGATAGCTTTGATGAGAAGATACCACATTCCATCTACGCTGGCAATTTCAGGAAGACTGGGCTTGTGCCAATCAGAATGGCTACAGTACGTTAAGCACTACAATTACCCGTATGAGGAAAGCGAAATAGATCTTTTCATACGGAAATTGAACAGTAGTTTCAGTTTTCATTACCAACTGGAGTACCCTTCAATTACTGACAATCGGACTGCGATAGAATTGGCAAATCACATGTATCTTCACTATTACAACGAATTCTCGGCCTGTGCAGACAATAATTGGCTTGAGGGAGCAACCCCGAATCAGTTTCGGTATCCTTGGGAGAGATCCAATCCCAAGACTTCACTTTCAGAGCAACGAGACAATTGCACAAGAAATCAAGAGCTCGTTAAATCGATTCTGAACTTTGAACCCAAAAGCTATGCTTCACCATACAATGGGTCTGATCCCTACACCGCCAATGCAATCGAGGAGGCTGGCATTTCGGCATCTTCTGCTGCTACTTCCGGTTATCAGAGTCCGGATCAGTATCCTTGGTGGCACCACATGCCTGTTGTTCCACAAGTTTCGCAAGCAATTGGAATTTCGAGGTCATTCCGAGACCCCTTCCATCCCTCAGGTTGCGAACATCTGGTCGAATGCGGCTATGTTGAAGGTGATCCATTGAGAGTCACTGATTATCTGCGACTCATGCTAATCCTGAGAGCCGCCCTTAACAGAGGCTCGCATGTCGTATTATTGACACATCACCAACGTCTTGGAGTCGCGGAAATTCGAATGTATTTTGAAAGATTCATAAGGAACTTGGTGCAGCACTCGGCATCTGCGGTTTGGGTAACCAGTCTCTTTTCACTTGGAGATTGGTGGGAGCGCATAAGATGTCCCAAACACAAGAGCATTAGTCTTGATGCTCGGTCCAATGAAAACAAAATAGTTGTTCGTAACGGGTCTAGTCGCATCGATGGCGTTCCGATTATTGCTAGTTTCGAACACGGAAAGACTTGTGCTTTCGTGGTTGACTTGGATGAAATGGCTTCTACTGTCAAAGTAGCCGAAGACTAGTCCATCAAGAAATTCCAAAGTGGTTTCTCACAAAAACTTCTTTCGGCTCACTGAATTCGCGGATGGCTC
Organism: archaeon; assembly: GCA_021806865.1. Next base: position 7,633 of record JAKAPU010000026.1, on the reverse strand, counting down.
TCGATGTCGAACAATTGACGAGCCCGCGCATGTTTTGCCATCGAAATCAAACAGATTTGATTCTTCTAGCATTTTCCAACGAAATTCATGTGCTCAAAACAGAACACGTGAATCCCGACCTTCCGACTTATTACGCCGGCCTCCAAGTGTCGGCTTTCGATGAACATACCTGGTTTGCTGAGTAGTAACTCTTTAGCCTTGTACTGAGCAGGATTAGTCCTCTGGGATTTGTCTTGAAGATTCCACATGATCAACTTCCCGTATTTGATTCTGTGCCTTGCTAGCCACGCTTCAGTCTCCGCCCTGTATTTCTCCAGTCGACCCGTTACGATATAATCTATTTCGTAGTCGGGTATGAAGTAGGGCCTAGCATTCACTAGGTGATTAACATATTTCGCTTCGTCCTTGTCGTCTTCTTCTGAACAGTCTTCGCAGAGTACACCATCCATGTCGGCACCCAATATTCCGAAATACTTGTCGTGCTGCAAATTCCACTCACAGACAAAACGACCTTTGTCCCTTATGACTCGGTGGTAGAGGTCGAAGAAATTAGCGCATGATTCCATGACGTATGTACTTGCCTTCCAAAATTTCGTTTTCGGAGATTTTGTTGTAAGCATCTTGAGTATCGTATCCATCGTACCACCTTCAGCACGACCTGATGCGTCGTCCACTACCAACACCTCATTAGGGAGAGTGTCATAGGTCTTGTTACTGATGAAAGCACGGGGGAAGAGGTCGGGCATCGTAAGTGGCACCCCTAGTTGAGTCGATATGATCGAGGCGGGAATCAATCCAGCTCTCGGGATACCTACAACCATATCAAATCGTTGAGGAAAAGACTTGATCCACTCAAGCGTATCGCTGACGAGTTCATTTGTTTTGACATAAGTAATCTCGCCGTAAGAGAGTTTCCTGAGTCCTACTGCAACGCGAGCGACCGCTGGATTTTTTGCAGATTTCAGTATATGCCAAGGGCGTCGAAGCATGGATGTCATGTTAGCAATCGCATCGCTGGAGATCCAAAACGGAGTCCTTAGCTGAGCTTGGAATACTCTCAATTTCGAGCATGATGCACATGATCAAGTTACCATTTTCAAGTAGATTAATTGGTTCGACACATCCGCCTATAACATTTATTCGCACTCATTCCTCTATGAAAACTCTGATCGTAGCCAACGATGGAGAATTTGTGTCAATTCCTGGCCTGCTTTGATCAATCGAATAACCTCGCTTTATCTGGCCAATCAGTGCAAAATGGCCAGCGCCAGAATTCAATGTCACTTTCAAAAAGGCCAAGTCCAAGAATAGCCTACTTCCCTCATTGTCTTCCGTGCATAAATCCAAACCTGGACCTTTTGAACGGTACTGAGATCTTGTTTCCAAGACCCGGCCTTTGCTCGCCTGACGAATCCTTCAGGCTCTTTGACCACAGGACCTGATATCTTTCCAAAATTACCAGCAAGCGGGATTGCTGCGCCAGTCTCACGAAAAGTATTCGGCTCGTTACTTTTCACTGCCCGCTCAATATCCTCGTCTTTCCAATCTAGGCCCATGAAATCGCTCAGCCGACGGAGTTCGTTGTTAGGAGTCGCTCTTAGTTGTTCGTATCTAACTTCAGCGAACTTGTCTCGTGGAATTTTTTTCTTTCCGTCTTGAACAGCCCGTACAGCTTGAACCCACCACATGGCAGCCCACCTTCCGCTCTTTGGAGCCCAAGCAGTGCCGTGAGATTTGCTTGCAGCAATAAATGAAGCGGCGACATCTCTCCCATCACGGAGAATATGAATGAAGCGTGCGTCAGGCAGCAGTTCAGAAATTTCACTCATCCAATAGGAGTGGTCTGGCGATTTTTCTACGAAAATTTCGCCTTCCCTTAACTGGCCTATCATTGGTTGCATCAGCTTCAGCATATGTTCCTTTAAGATTGAAATAAACTGGTCAGTTTCAAAATAACATTGCATCCCAATTCCGCCGCGGTTCCAAGCGAGAGTTCTTTCCTCTGCGTGCCAGTTGCGCAATTGAGGCCCGATATACTGACTGAACAGATTCGATTCCTGACCAGTTCTAACTTTCGGATGTGAGGCTAGCAACCGTTGGAGCCATGTCGTTCCGCTTCTGCCAGAACCTACGATAAAGACTACGTTGCCTCCCTTGTAGTCCATGGTAAGCACTAGCCTTCGTTGTGATTGCCTTAAAGTTGTCTTTTGGCAAGGATTGATGTTGAGAACAAGTGGAACGGATTCGGCCTAGTTGTTAGGGAAACCCTGATCACTTCATTCTGATAAGAAGTAAACAAGTAATTTCCCAAAGTTAAAACTCAGAAATACCATTGAGATATCAGACATGAAAACGCGAGACAAGACGCTGTGATGACGCGGTTCGACAAGGAAAGTGGGAAAGATTGCTGAGTGTCAGAAGAGCGACCGAGTCAGATCTCCAAGAATGGAACGAGTTCGTCTACTCATGCCCAACAGGTACAATTTACCATTCTCGGGAATGGTGCGACATACACAGACGCACCTTCAACTCAAGAGTTGTAGATTTGGTTGCGCGAGAGGAAGGGAAAATAGTCGGCGTGTTCCCATTTAAATTTGGTTACTATTCACATCCTTCGGTGCAAAATGTTCCAAGACCTTTTTGGTACAAAGAAATCAGTTCACCAGTAGGTGACATTGAAAATCCATATGGAGGCCCAGTTTGTTCGCTTGATAGGCCTGGTGTGTTCAGGTTTCTACTCTTGGAGGCGTTTCATATTGCAATGCCCTTCGGCCGAGCAAGAGTTGTTTTATCACCTTCTATGGATAAGGATCAACAGATTTGCCAGCAAATTCGCTCTACTAGGAGTGAGATTTCTTGGAGAGAGACATTGTTGCTGGACTTGAAACAATCTATGGAAACAATTGAATCTCGTTTCATACCTGATGTCAGACGGAACTTGAGGAAATCAAATCAACTCGGTGTCAAAATTCGCGAAGCCAAAGATGAATCCGAAGTGGGCGATTACTACAGGATCATAAAAGAGACTTATCTGCGATCTGGCTTTTCCCCCTTTCCATTAAGCTTCTATGAGGATGTTTTCCGAACGTTCAAGGATTCAAATCAAATTAAGTTGTTGTTCGCGATTTATGACGAGAAACCAATAGCGACGACTGCATTTCTAATCGATCCAAATATGGTCTACAGCTGGACTGGTGGGTCTCTGAGAGAATATGCAAGGTATAATGGATACACATTCATTTGGCGCTATATGATTGAAAACGCGAAGAAACAAGGACATGCGGTTTTCGATTTGACAGGCATAGATAGAAGGCTTCCAGGACTTGCTCGGTTCAAACGCAGTTTCGGCGCAGAACTCTGCACGTTTCCAGCTTTGAAGTGGCACTCTCCGGTATCTCCGCCTCTTGATCGCCTTCTAATCAGACATTCAGAGAGAATAGTGGATATAGCTATGCGACACGGATACCTACAATATTTTCCTGCACAAGAACGCAAGAAGATCTGAACCTATGGCTTCCTCGCTTTTCAGCATCTTTGAAAGACTCTTGCCGCTTTACTCGTCCTCGGCCGATCTCAAGAATCCGTCATATTCTCAAATCCTTGGTTATTGGAGATTACGATTAACTTAACCTCAACCCGTGAGATCTCCGGATAAGATTAATGAGTCTGATACGTGGCCTTGGTTTCAGCCAATCACCACCTGGCTTATGGCAGATCAATTTGCAAGTCTTCTGAGCCGGTCGAACTGAAATACAATTTTTTGTCCAATATTAGATAATTTTCGAACACATCATCGGGAAAATGGGACTAATTCAATGTCTCGAGGAGAGACTGACCGATCAGGCCCAATTCCGACCGTTTATCGAATCATATTCTTGTAGAAGCGTGAAAAAAAGCTCCTGAAGATTTGCGATAACACTCCGATGACAAACTTCTCATTTTCTTATGCGTTACTTCTCAAAGGGTAGCGATGTAGCATTTTACAAGACAATTAGGTCATTGCAGCATTAGAGCCAATGGACGTCTAATGGGCACTACACTAAGAGATTCAATTATGGTCCTGCAAGGGCCGCCCTAACTTTTCTTGAGACTGCTCCTTCAGATCGTCCGCTTAACCAAAACACACACTGTGTCGAAAAGAAAAATCCCAAAAATAAATGCAGAAAGATTTGGTGTAAGAAAGCAGAAGATGATCCAGATTCGAATTAACTACTTTTCCGGTTTGGTTTTGAATCTCTGCAACGGGGTGCTCTACTAGGGGTCTCCGCCTGACGATTCAGAGCGATCAATGCCTCCATTCATCACGAAGCTCCTTACAAGAATCTGATTTGTCAGCACGGATGTTCACTACAGATTTTACTTACTAATCGCTTAAATGGGAGGTTTGAACTTACTAGCCGAGAGAGACCCGTGGCATTCGATGATCCTGTAGTCTGGCTCCTGATCATAGCAATGGCGATTGTCCTATTTGGCACCTCAAGGATTCCTCAACTTGCAAGAGCAATCGGGCAGTCTAAGAGAGAGTATGAAAACGGAGCAAGGGGCGTTGTACCTACACAGCAAGTCAACGATACTCTCCTTCTCAAAAGCCACGACAAAAACTCACCATGACAATTGGCGAGAGGCTATCTTTGGGAATTGTGACAAAATTTGAGCGCGTTTGAAATAATATCAGCTGTATTGCTTCCCTTGCTGGTGTTTGCAGTTGTTGGAAATTTGATCGCTGGCAAATCCAGATTCTGTTCCAAATGTGGCCAGAGAATGCACGGAGTATTCGTAGAGCTCACCGATGGAAAGCCATCTTATGATTATACTTGCAAGAGGTGCGATTATCAGGTCAAGTACTTTCCATTTCCTTTCCCGCACAGGGAATCGACTTTTTCCTTCAAGTTTTCCTTCTGGGCAACGCATCCGATTATTCTTTCGATGTGGGGTTATCGAGCTTTTCGATTTGAAGTTAGTCATCCGTACACGAAGCTCTATCGCTTTGCTCGACGCCAAAGATACAAGATGTTTGGGCTCTTCCAGAGTGTGGGAAGTTTCAGCTTTCCGAATTTCAAGTTTGGATTTTATTTTAATTACGCTCTTGACTGGTTGATTGCGTATGGTCTTTGGACAGCTTCCCGATTATACAGTTTGCAGACGAGTGGCATGATACCTGTGATGTCCTTCTCTGCAGATGGGATTAGGCGATCGCTCGAAAACAAGAGTTGCTACTGTGGAACCGTTGTCAGAAACTCAAAGTTTACCTACGATAGTCTTGTCTTCTGCTCGCAAAAGCATATGGAGAATTTCAAATCTTCGAGAGTTGATCCTCTCTGTGGATTGATTCTCCCATCAGATCCTCTACAAGGAATCTCAACGAAGCACAACATAACAGTGGACAAGGGGATGATGATTGGCAAGAAGAAGTATGTGTTCTGCTCGACCGAGCACAGAGACATATTTGCGAAGAAGAACGGGTTGCCATTGAATCTACTCGAGCCAGACGCCAGCAGAAGAGGTTTCGTGAAGCTGGCTGGAGGAGTTGGTGCCGGTTTGGTGGCTGCTTTCACGCTCGGTCGATTATCCATTCCTTCATCAGCTCAACAGTCTTCTCAGAATGGGGCGGATCCTTCATTCGGCGCGAACGGAGTCGGGCTTCCTTCACTGACGAGTGATCCGAGTCCACTTCCACCAAACGGCTATCTTTGGTATCGCTCAGACTTGAATATAGTCAGACAAGCTACTAACGGAATAGCTAGAAGTGTAGGAGTCAGACCGTTCATCTCAATCTCGCCCAACGGCCCAGACAGCTACGGTGATTATGGAACAAATACCCCCGGCACAACAACAGCCGGATTCCAAGAGGCAATGGATTATTTGGCACAGACAATAGGTGGTGTGATAGAAGTCAGTGCAGGAACATATTCGGCAACTGGGCTGCTCACGATTCCAAATCCAACGAATAACAACATTGACTATACATTGAGAGGCGCGGGCCAGAATACCACTATATTCAGTTCTACAAACTGTATTACTAATTACCTTGCAGCACCAAGCGGGGCCGACAACAACTTTCAGCAGGGTACTTTCGCTGGTCGGATACATTTAGAAGATATTTGCATAAGGGTGTCGAACAGCACTGGTATCAAAGAAACCTCTTATGCTAGCGGAGATTACGTACTTTGTAATTTTACTTGGCTCTCAACTTTCATGAATAGAGTGCTTTTCATTTGCAGTGCGAGTGGCGCTACTACAGCAGTAGATTGTATAAATGTCGGCGGACCAGCTGGACCCTCTCAACCATGTGTTTGGAGCAGTGTGAACATATTCTACCACGGTCCAAGCTCGGGTGGATACCTCGTCTGGCAATGGCTTGAGGGCTTTCACTGGCGCGGGGGTGTAATCGATTCTACGGGCGGATACTGTACGGGTATATATTGCGGCGGAGAATCCACTATAGAGCAGATTGATACCGCTGACAATCTTGCCACACTCATTAGACAAAATGCTGGTTGCCTTACTCTTGCAAACATAGAATGGTTTTCAAATACATCAACTGGGCTGACTTACAACATAATATTTGGCTCTGGAGGATTGACTCTAATCGGCCCAGAACAAACTCAACTAAACGGCGTTTTACAACCGCCTCCCAGTATCCAGTTTATCGGTCATACACCGATATTCGTAAAGACTATTGGATTTCAATACGGAAAGATTCCTGCTTCAATTACAGATAATTCCAATCCGTTTTGCTATGTAGATAATGCAATCGGTTTTACAGGAACAATTAACCCTTCTTCGAGGAGCCCAAGCGCGAGCACAGATTATAGGGCAAATGCCGACATATTAGTCACTTGCTCTGGAGGGACAGGCGTCTCTATTTCCATTCTAGACGACTTTGGTAACACAATCGTATCTGGTCTCACATCTTTAGAAATGCAAAAGCTCAACGTCGGCATGCACATCAACTTTGGAGCTTTCACGGCAGCTCCAACTGTGTCAGTCTATCATGTGGGTGCGTAGAAACGGAACGCAATAAAATATCGATCAGCTTTTGCAGAGAAATTCATTCGGGTCCAAGGGAAGCAGCGCACTGGGCAATCATCTAGTGCTGGATGTCTGATATAAGCCAGAATGAGAACATATGCTTGATTGGTGATGGGGTCTTCCCGTGAGCATATTTTGCGTACGCTTGTAGCAATTCCTACGTAGAAACAATGGACTCTCTCGATACAGCATTAGGAATTCGTTGGATGGCCTGGTCGCTCAGACAGAGAAGAACTTCAGAGTCCTGATAGTCTGCAAGCCAATTTCTCACTTCAAATACAAAATCTGCAATTTTTATACGCTGATTTCATCGCGGATTGAGAGTATGACACTGAGCAACGAGGTTTTAGATCTTTGGAACGAACCAAATGAACTCTTAATTACTTGTTGTAATGTGTTATTGCAGATTCCAAAACTGTGGCACTCCTGAATGAAGTCCCCTTTGAAGTTACTCAATGAATCAGTCAATTTAGTAACACATCGTCAGATGATGCCGGTCTACTATAGACTCGTCGGTAAACTAAATCCGCTACCAATTATGATTCCTGATAAGAAGCAGAAAGGGGTGGTGGTCTCATTCGATGTTGAGAACTAGATCGGA
>JAKAPU010000208.1 GCA_021806865.1 archaeon | reverse complement strand
TCCATCCACCTCTTCATCACTCTTGGAATTTCTAAATCAGTATTCAAAAGCTCGCAGCAGCGATGTTTTAGTTATTAATGACGAGACCTCTATTGATTACGAACCTACTGCATATTGTCAGCTCTTGCGTGAAAAGAACCCAATGATTTGGTTCAAGAAGCTTCGTGGGTTTGAAGATTTCAGCATTGTAACAAACGTCTTGGGAAGCGAAGAACGCATGGCCTTCGCACTCGGCTGTCGCACAGAGCAATTGTATGATTGTTGGGATCGGGTGTTAACACATTCCGGTAAGATTTCTGTCTACTCGCGACGGAATCCCCCAGTTAAGCAAAGGGTGTTTGAAGGCAAAGATGTCGACCTTTTTTCGTTGCCAGCAGCAAAACACTACCTGCGCGACGGTGCCAATTCTGGAAATGGCAGGTACATCACGTCGGGGCTCGTTGTATCGCGAAATCCTCTAGATCATGAGATAATCAACATGAGTTTCACGCGTATCCAAGTGATAGACAAAACAAGGTACGCATTCGATATGGGAAGCAGAAGTCATTTTTGGAGATATGTCCAGATAGCAACAGAAACCGAGTCTAGACTTCCAATATCTGTAATCGTGGGAGCACATCCGATCTACTACATGCTCGCAGCGGCCTTCATCGAAAATGAATACGAAAAGGCAGCAAGAGTGGTCGGATCAGAATACACAACAGGACAGAGTAACGACATACCAATTCCAACCGAAGCCGAAATTGTGATTGAGGCAGAAGTACTACCTCATGCGCATTATGACGAGGGGCCATTCAGCGAGTTCACCGGCTACATGGCAAGAAGGAGCACAGGCAATGTGGCAGAAGTCAGATCCATATTGAGGAAGGATAGGGCAATATTCTACGATATATCACCATCAAATTCAAACGAGCATGTCGGACTCTTCAGCATGCCGCGGAATGCCGCCATCATGCGGACAATAAGAGAATTCATTCCTTCTGTGCCAGACCACAAGATAGAGTGGCCGAGGAGCGCGTCTCATTTCATGGTCATGTGTTCTCTAGATAGACCAGCTCCGGGCCTTGCAAAGGAGGTGGGTTTAGCTTTGCTGGCTTTGGATCCATTGTTTTCAAAGATCGTGATTGTGAATGCGGGAGTCGAGTCGGACCTCTCCCTCGAAAGGCTGCTCTGTAACTTGGCCGTTGAGGGTGCGGCAAGGGGTGCGAATGTGGACATTATCTCTGACGTATTCTGTATAAAGCTAGATCCATCATCAGACCCGTCTGGCACAAACGGAAAGATGATCATACTGACGAAGAGTTCGAGCATACCTTATTCAAAGATCTTTCAAGACGAAGATACTGTAAGGATACTCGCGGGCGATTCTTCAGTTGTGCTTTCACATAGATACACTGCTGAAGGAACTGTTAATGTAATACTCGACAAGGATATAGATCTCAGAAATCCAAATGAAGTGCTGTGGGCGCTTTCGACGCGACTTAGACCCGACAGAGATGTTACTTTCGAAGATAATGGTAAGATCATTTTCCGAGCAACAAAAGAAGGCCTTGAAATCCCTATCCTACCCGAAGAAGTACTCAAGAGTGTTAAAGAACGAATCCGCAAAACGCAAAGTCTTGTGAACACTTGAAATGAGTAGTTAATTCGGAACATCGGTACTGCTATTTTTACACTATTGATGAGATTGCAGCAAGGCCGAGCAGGGATGCTGCTACCAGGCTTTTCGTAAAAATGCTGGTACAACTGGAGCATAAGTTTGAAACTCCATTCAAGGCGCTCTCGTGAAAAAGTATTTAACATGACCGAAAGTGGCAAGCAGCAAGCATGCTGCCTCGAAGCAAGATATTGGGTAATCACAGGAAGGCTGTGAACGTTGTTCTTGCAGTTATTATCATCGTAATCCTTGTGATAGTTGCTGCTGTTGGAATTTACTACTTCACAATGTCTAAGAGTCCAACTAGTTCGGAAATTGATGTCACTGTCGGTACGGCAGTTGGAGTTTCAGAGGTGTACTATCTTCCAATGATCATAGCTCAAGAGAAGGGATTCTGGGCTGCAAATGGGTTGAACGTTACTTGGCAAAAGTTCTTGGGCGCTCCACCAATGTATCAGGCGTTTGCAGCGAGTCAGCTCAATGTTGGTTTGACTGCTGCTGGATCTACGTTCGATTCGGTCTCTAGGGGTATAGGAGTGAAGTTGATAGGCGTCTACCTCAATGTAACAGAGTTTGGCATAATAGTAAATGCCAATAGTTCCTTCCACACAGTAAACGAGCTGAACGGATCAACTTTTGCTGTTACTGCAACCAATGGGTTGGAAGCTGTGTACGCTCAAATCATTGCGAACAAGTATCACTTAGTGTTCCATTATGTTCAAACTGGCAGCCTGCCTAATTCACTTGCATTATTGGAAAAAGGCCAAGCCCAGGCCATGGATTTCACAGTCGGATCGGTAGCTTCTCTATTGCAGGCAGGAAAGCTTCGAGTGATCTATAACGATAGCGAAGCTTTGCCGTCTCCTTGGGCTGAATTCGGGGTTACGGCAACGAATAATTTCATTCAAAATGATGCTTCGACTCTGAAGAAGATCAATTTGGCTCTATCGGAAACCATACAGTTCATATTGAACAATCCGAGCTTTGCTGAAGGAGTCATAGAGAATTTCACTCAATCCAACCCCCAAGTTGCGGCTTATGTCTATGGTGTGTTGCAATCAAGCTGGAATCCGTCACTTTCCATGAACCCCCAAGCTTTGAGCAATGTCGATAATGTGTATGTTCAGTACGGCATCACACCATCCGCTTCGGCCGCGAATGTGTCGAGCATATACACTACGCAGTTTCTACCGTCGTAGGCCTTTTCCAACAATGAACGATCAATCTAGAATTCCTGACTCGCGGTGATGGTTGTTGGAAGCGGCCAAGCGAGACGTCTTCTATGAGTAATTTTTCACTGCTAATCCTTTCTCTTTCGACGAACCGTCAAAACAAAAGGTTCTTCTTGAGATGGGATAGATCCTTCATCTGGTCGTACGAGAGGACACGCGTCCACCTAGGATAAGTGACGAAATTCTGTTTGCCCATAAGAACCCCCACGTGGATCCGCTATACACGTCATCTGACTGAGAAGATTGATTGACCTCTGATGTATTCGCCCGTCTTTTCTGTCGTTGTCATTGCAGGAGGGGAGTCCTATAGGATGGGCACTGATAAAGCCTTTCTTGATTATCATGGGAAGCCATTCATTAGAGCAATTACTGATGAAATGCTTACAATATCTGAGGATATCGTTGTTCTTGTTGGAAACAAGGTCGTATCACAATTTACAACGACGTTGAACGCAGGGGTCAAGATATTGAACGATGCCTATTCTATTCAGAATCCAATGGGAGGCATACTATCTGTCTGTGATCACGTCAGTAACAAATATTCTGCATTCTTAGGATGTGACACGCCTATGATGAAGGCTAAAGTCATAAGGCACCTCTTTGACAAAGCTTTCGGACACTCGGCTGCAGTCCCTATCTGGAACAATAAGAACGCGGAACCTCTCTGCGCAGTGTGCAACGCGAGCGAAACAAGAGTAGCTGGAGAGAAGCTCTAAGAGAAGGAAAAATCGGGTGCAAGAACCTGCTTTCCTTCACGAGAGACGTAAATTATGTGGATGTTGAAGATTTGAGAACACTTGACCCCGACCTCAGCTCTTTTAGAAACATCAACACGCTCGATGATCTTCGATATTTGGGTGGTAACAGACATGTTCATGCGACTATCTTTTTCAGCAGTGCTTGAGTATCTATTGAAAGAGAAAGCACTGGTATGCCTCTGAATGACCTATTCCCCCAACTACGTGCACTCTTCGAAACAATGCACATAGGCTTACGATGGTACCGATGGAGTGATTTTGTTTGCCTTTGAGTCAACCCACATGATGTTGATTATTCCTCTTCTTTTCGACGCCTTCTTGTGAAATCCTTCTACCAAAACGAAATCCAGCTTCTCTCTTGTTAAAATTCTGGGTACAGAACTTATTGTCAGATTCTCGAAATGCCTCTTTGAAACGTTATGATATCAGGCGGCTCTGTTAAGTCTACGTCGGACACGATTGAAGAGATTTCCTTCACCCGACACGAATCTAACAGTTCCGGCATAACGAGGTTTCGTTCGTTACACTGTGATCGAATTCGTGTGTTACGCCCAAACAAATGAATCTTTGCGACGAAAGTGGAAAGAATTACCCACATCATCACAGCTCAGCAGGAGTGGAACATCAGACTGAGCAAAGCGGAGAACACGTAAGAATTTCTTACAGACGAATTCGAATCCGCTTTACAATTTACAATTCTACTGACAGGGATAATGCATTACTTCTTTTCAGATTCTAGATTTTCTGTTGTTTCACGGGGGTTCGTTGACGCTTCGTAGAACGACTGCAGCTGATCAAGCATTGCAGTTTCCTTGTATTTTCTTAACTCATTCTTCTCTTGCTTACGGATTGCCGATAGCTTCGATCCGACAGCATCCATATAGCGCATCGATGGAACCTGCAGTACGTGTATGAAAGCTGAAACAGGAGCGGATAAGAAAAGAAGTCCGATTGCAACAAGATGAACACCGTATGGCACCACT
>JAKAPU010000207.1 GCA_021806865.1 archaeon | reverse complement strand
CATGGTACTTGGCTACGTTTACACAAACTATGGAAAGAGATTGCCGTACAAGGCACTGAGTGAAATCAATTCGTACGTGAGTTGGTACCGTGTAGACGGAATCCTCTTCGATGAGATGAGCAACTTGGCAGGATATGAAGCATACTACTCATTTCTTAGCGGAAACGCCAAGTCGCTGGGCTGCAAGTTCATCGTAGGAAATCCAGGTACAATGACGCTTCCAAGCTACTTGGAGACAGTAGACAATCTAGTGATATACGAGAATCGAGGGCTTCCCTCGCCAGGATCTCTCAGAGCGCTCACAATGGGCTATGACAAGAACCACTTCTCCTATGTATCGCATGGGGTCTCACAGCTCGATTCGTTAGCGGTTGCAAGAACTTCTGGTTTCGTCAGCTACCTATACATAACAGGTGGTGCTCATGCGCAAGCTTACAGTTCGTTGCCCGAATACTTTGAAGTACTGGTTTCGTGGCTTGCGCGGATTGAGCAAGGAACGAGTTCGCAAATGCCAGCATCTCCTCTGTTTCATTTGCTGCACAAAGTGTTCCGTTAGCAACTTACTGAAGATCTAATTCGGCGATCTGAGAATTGGAGGCGGAGATTGTCTAACTATTTTCGGATAAGCTCTTATGAAGGACACTTCATGTTAGGGATGCGATGTCCGCCGATCAAGCAAAACTTCTCAATCCGACAGGCACGATAAGGGCAGTTCTGTGCTATCTCGAACAGCGAGACCGATACCTGCTCCTCCTCAAGGCAAATGGCAGGTTCGGCGGTGGATTTTGGAATGCACCGGGCGGGAAGATAGAGCTCAACGAAACTCCAGAGCAGGCGGCAAGAAGGGAAGTCTTGGAAGAAACCGGACTGTCCGTCAAGTCGCTTCAAAAGATAGGTTCACTTGCTTTCTATTTCGGACAAGGCAAGCCGCGGCCAGATTGGACGGCCGAAGTGTTTGTCTCATCAGACTTTTCAGGCACGCTCAAAGAAAGTGAAGAAGGGAGGCTAAAATGGTTCAGCAAGCAAAGCCTCCCATACGATGAAATGTGGCAAGATGACAGGTATTGGCTTCCGCTGCTCGTGGAAGGTAAGAAATTCCACGGAAGCTTTGAGTTCACCGCAGACTCAAAGAGCTTGATTACAGCGAGAGTAACGAGAGAGTGAAAAGAATCATTTTGCGAGCTCCCTTTTCATCTTTGCGAGATCTCCAACCTTGCTGCTGAACAATATCTCCGACCCCAGACTTCCAAAGAAGAACAGAGTCCCGAGAATTAGGGCGATGGAATTCAGTTCAAAGAACCATGCTGCGAGCAAAGGAAACAACATCGCTACATTGCTCACTATGGCGCCAGCCCCATACACCAGACTTCTCCTGCGCTTTGAGATCCCCTGAATTTGAATAACATCGATCTTCGTGCCGATCGTTGGAATAAGATTTCCAAACGTCCCAAGCTTCCCTCGCAGCTTGCGAAAGTCGCTCCTGCCCAGAAAGAAGTACATCACTTTGATCCCGCATAGCCTCGCAACCACATAGTGTGCTAACGGATGACTGGAAAAAAAGAGCAAGCCCATCGATGCAAGCAAGAGTATAATCTGTAGGATGAAATTAACAGTGTACAATGCCATGTAGAGAAGTAAAAAGGAGACGACTACACCAAGGACAAGAGCCAAGACCCCGGCAGCAGTACCAAATCTACGCATCAAACACACTTTCAGAAGAAGACGAGAACCGCCGTCATATCGTCAGGTTTCAGACCGCTCTGCATGGCTTGCTTCACAATGCGCTTTGCGCTGGGATGATTTAGCATTAACCTTGAGAGTGTGTCGTAGTCTCCGGATGAAGCAAGATTGTCCGTTATGCCGTCCGAACAAAGTAGCAAGACATCACCCTCTACGCAACGCCGCTTGGTGATGTGAATGTCAAGATCGCAATCCAAGCCAAGATACTGAGTTATGCCAAAGACCGCGCTGCGATCCAATTCTCTGTGCGAATCGTCAACATACATTTTTTCAAAAGATCCACCTGAAAACAAAAGGATCGGGCTGTCCCCAACATTTGCGCATAGTGCGACTTTGGAATCGTCCTTTCCTCTCAGGATCTTTGCGGCTGCTAGAGTTGTCCCCATGTTCACAAAACCGAGCTCTTTAGCCCTCTCATTGATTTTCAAATGTATGTTTGAAATCACATTTTGGAAAGTTGCTTCATCAACGATTTGATGGGCATTGGACTTTAACAAATCAACAGCCATCGAACTCGCCTCCTTTGCCCCATAGTATCCGCCGACGCCGTCGGCAACGGCGAAAAGCATGTTTTGAGAATCTTCCAGAAAGGAGTCTTGATTTTCTTCGTGGTATATTCCCAAGCTGTTTGACTCGGAAAAAGAATCAGATCGGATTGCCTTCAATGCGGGTCTTCGATTTGGACATCGCGAGGTATTCTGCTCTGAAATTGCAATAGTGATCGGCGTTTTCCGAGAGCTTCTTTACTTCCTCGTCATTCAGTTTTCGCTTTGGCACGGCTGGCGAACCCACCACCAGAGAGCCATCCGGGATGGAAGCTCCTTGTGGAACAAGTGCTCCGGCGCCTACCAGGCAGTTGTTTCCCACTTTGCTTCCGTTCAGCAAAATGGCGCCCATGCCTATGAGACAGTTAGAACCAACCATTGTTCCGTGCAATATGGCTCCGTGCCCAACGGTGACGCCATTCCCGATTTCAGAGGGAAACCCAATATCGGTGTGAACGGTGCAGTTGTCTTGGATGTTGGTCCTTTTTCCTATGCGTATGTGTGCGGCTTCTGCCCTCAACGATGCACCAAACCATACGGAGCTTCCTTCGGAAACAATTACGTCGCCAACAAGGGTCGAGTTTTCTGCTATGAAGCAATCTTGCGATATTCTAGGATAAACTCCTCTGTAGCTCAGAATCGGCAATCGAGGCTCAAATAGAGCCAATACTTCGATTGCTTAAGCCTTTATGGATTGAATAGAACGAGACCCACGATCACGATGATTAACATTGACAGGAGTAAGAACCAGAAAAGAAGCTTGGTCTCACGTGATTGTTTAGTCTTAGTGTCTAGCTCGGCCATCACGAATCACTAGACCCTTCTTGAGTAGGAGTATCCAGGATGATTCTGTTTAAATTGCGGTAGTTGAACAGATAGGTCAATGCCGTGGATTCACTCGATCCTGTCTCTGCCCACATGGCAACCGGGAAACCCAACGTATGCAGTCACATATATCGCTGCTGCACTTTTGGCATTTCTCGTGCTGGGGTTGTCTCTTGCGGCCGCGCTTCGAAATAGAAAATTCAAAGGCAACAAGGCGACCTAAGATCTTCTGAATGCTCTCTCTATAGCTTCGTCGAGTTCTGAGAAACTGTTTGGAATACCTTTGAATACCCTTACGCCATTCACGTAAAATTCTGGAGCGGTTGTCTTTCCAGAGCCTCTGAACTTTAGCACTGCTTCCAGCAGTTTGTTCGAGGATCTCTCAAAGACCCTGATCTCAACAGTCTTGCCATAGGCTCTCTCGAAATCTATTGCAATTGATGCAATTTTGTTGTAGATCTCGCTCTGCGAGTCTTCAATCTTTGTATCGCTCGTCTGAGCCGATCTTGATTGAGTTCCCTTTGTCCTTGCCTCTACTAGGGCTTCGACATTTCGCATGCAAGCCTGAAAAGTACCTGGATTCAGTCCAACGATATCCAGTCTGAACGGATTACGGCTCTTCCTTCCCATTCCCGGTCTAGCATACACACACAAGGTTTGAAATAGTTTACCTATTACTGCTTGGAAGTTTCGTCAGACTGTCTTGATTTTTTCACGTCGCCGCGACTGAGCTGCAAGACTTTGCCTTTCTTGACCAAACGGACAATCAATTTCCCGTAAGGCACGAACTGTTCAATTATACCGTGATCCTGCTCATCGCTAACATACACGGTGTCCCCCAGACTCAGACGTACTCGCATTATTCCCAAACAGATTCACTTGTCCGAAAGTGCCAGGCCAGATCCATGCTTCAACCGTGCGTCAATCTGTCGAGGCAATTACAAAATATGTGCAAACTTGCATATAGGATTTACTAGGTTGAAGTTTACTCCAGAGGCAAATACCATTTCAAAAAGCGTTACAAAGGTCATCTAAAGTCCAAATCTCATTGATTCTCTACCTCCTGAGGCACGGCGAAGCCGAGCCCAAAAGCAGCTCGAAGCGTGACGAGGAAAGGCGGCTCAGTCCCGAAGGCATTCTCCAATTGCGGAAAACTCTGAATCTGGCCAAGCATTTGGATGCCAGCGTGGACAGAGTAATCTCTAGTCCGGTCTTGAGGGCGAAAGAATCCTCGGAAATAGTGGCTGAGATGTTGCAGGCCAAAGAAATGTTGGTCTCCAACTCTCTGGAACCAGAAAGCACTCCGTCAGAAGTGTACGACGAACTGTCGAAATGTAGTCTGAATGACAAGGTTGCGCTGGTTACACACCAACCTCTTTTTTCCAACTTGCTACAAGATCTACTTGGGATCGAGGTCAATGTGAATATGAAGGCGGGTTCCTTGGCAAGGATCGACGTTCAGGGCTACCCAAAGTCATCGAGCGGAACACTTGTGTATCTGTTCTCGGCTGAACCTGCAA
>JAKAPU010000206.1 GCA_021806865.1 archaeon | reverse complement strand
GAAATACGACCAAAAAATTCGAATGAATAGGATTGATATGAAGAACCTGATTTACAGTTTAGTATGACTTCACCAAAGTAAGTTAGGGCGTTTCCACTTCTTGATATTTCTTTCAAAATAGACTATCTACTCTCTATAAGCAACAATTATCCAAAACTCCGAAAACCTGAGCGCTCGCGAGATGAAAATGAAACTAGGATTAAAAGCAAAGAACCTGACTATCGTGAGCGTACTTCTACTAGTAGTACTCGGCGTGTACACCTTCGGCGCACCAAGCTTCGCAACAGTGAGTTCAGCCGACAGTCACAGTACTGGCGTGCTGCCCTTCACACATGTGTTCTACATCATGATGGAAAACCAAGGCGTCTCAAACATCGTCGGCAGTAGCAACGCACCATACATCAACCAGCTCATAAACACATACGGATACGACAACAACTACTATGGAGTGACCCACACGAGCCTTCCGAATTACGTGGCAGCGATCTCCGGAAACAACTGGGCCTCTTTCAACGATGACCCAACCCAAATGTTCAATCACACAAACATAGTAGATCAGCTGGTTGCTCACCACATTTCGTGGAAAGCATACATGGAAAGCATGCCCTCAGTCGGATTCACCGGCTACTGGTATCCAGACAATCTGCCGAGCGGAACATCGCCATCAACGACTCCCTCCAACGCGCTTTATGCAAAGAAGCACAATCCATTCATGTTATTCAACGACATCGCAGGCAATCCTGCAAGGACAAGCAATGTCGTGCCACTAACCCAACTCACAATCGACCTGAACACGAACAACGTGCCGCAGTTTGTTTGGATCACGCCAAACGTTTGCAACGACATGCACGGTCAGCCATCTGGAGAAGGAGCTACATGCCCGTATTCCGACGCCACCGGACTGATCCAGGATGGTAACAACTTTTTGCAGCAATGGGTTACAGCAATAATGAGCTCAAAGGCGTGGACCGGAAACTCTGTGATATTCATAAACTGGGATGAAGCAGAGTATCCGAGCTCGAGTGCAACTCCGCAGCAGATTGCAGCGTTCACCGCAGCAGGACCAGACGCACCCGTAGCACCAGCAAGCGCATTCACTTCGATTGGACTACCAGCTCCCTCTAGCGGCGCAGGCGTTATGGGCGGAGGAAACGTCCCGCTCATAGTGATCTCGAGACTCTCGCCACAACACGTCGTTCTCAACACTTGGGCTGACCACTACAGCATACTCCGCGCGATAGAGGCAAGCTGGAACCTTGGCTACCTCGGAATGGCAAGCGACGGAGCGCAGGTACAGACACTAAGCGGCTTTTTCCAGCAGGGTCGCTACAATGGCTTCGGCTTTGGTCTCTCGCTTGCATCGGCCGACGCCGCATACCTGGAACTTGCCAGACTCAAAGCATAGATCGGGGAAAACTTTCCCCTACTCTTTTTTCAAAGTCCTATTCTGTTATGTATTTATGAAAAATTATGATCCTTTACTTCCGCGCCTAAGAGCTTGTCTGGGTACGATTCTTGGTATGTCTCGCCCATCAAAATGCTTGGCGAAACTCACAATTGCAGTAGCGCCAGTTTTCTTGGCCACATAATATTGGAGACCGTCGTCAAAATCCTTACCTATTTTTTCCGCGATGATTGACGCCGAGATTTCGTCTGGAACAGTAGTGTCGTAAATACGTAACCCTTGCGAACCATCAATATTTCTTAGAAAGTCGGTCAGACGCTTTCCTTTTCTAAGAGAGGCCTCGACCGCATGGACTGCGAAATGAGTGACGATCGCTTCCAAGTCACCATCTGAGATGGCAGCCAAAAGCAATGCGCAGTCTTCCGCATTTTCCTGATCTAGCGCAAGTTCAAGAAATATGTTTGCGTCTATGAGAATCATTTCTGATCCGCCATACAGAGTGCTGGAGATCCACTGAAGTCATTCCTTTGTAGTCTTGCTCCTCCTTGAGAACGCCGCGCAATGATTCCCAGTTTGCCCTTCTGCTTTGTTTTGTGTAGCTTTTCATAAGATCTTCAAGCGCCTTCTTCATGGAACCCTTTTTGTAGCCGTACCCCTCCATGCTTTTTTCTTGAAACTGTGGGCGAGTGCTTCATCAACCTCGACCTTTATAGTTTCGGGCATGAGTACATTTGTACTAAAGCTCTATTTATGAGGTAACGTTTCGTCTTGGCTAGATCTTTGGTATTACTCGCCTAGAAATTAGATTGATACTTCGTTCCGGATTGAGACCGAAAGGTTCGCAAAAAGCGATCTGGTCAATGCCATGAGCCAAGTGTTCCCTGCATTTCTCTACACAGTCCTGAGCATTACCAGAAACTGTGAGCAGTTCGAGCATCTTTTCATCGACTAGCTTTGCTGCGGACGACTCATCACCGGAATTGATGAAAGCAGCAATCTTTGATTTTGCCTCCGTGTCGATTTGATGTGCTTTCGCCTTATCCTCACACATCCACGCAACGAGGTAAGCGCAGGTCGCACGCGCGGCGTTTTTTGCCTTTGCTCTATTTTCATCTACCGAGATAACGACAGAGTTTGTGATCTCAAGGTCCTTCCTGCTCCTAGAGCCATCGGCAAGACCGAGCGTCACATGCTTCATGCTCTCCTCAATGTCGTCGGCAATTCTGTCGGTGAGTATGACGCCATCTGCTATCTTTCCGGCAAGTCTCAGCCCCTTGGCTCCCTGCGAGCCAATGTGTATCGGGATCTTCTTTTTTGACTTTGAAAGCAGCACTTGCTCGATTGCAAAGGAATCAGTCCTTGCCGTAACTTCTTTCCCATTCAAAAGTTCCCTGATCGTTTCGACTGCCTCCCGGAGCTGATCATTCATCCCGGTTCTTTTGATGATCCCGAATTTTGACACATTGTACTGTGCGCCCAGCCCCAGACCGAGTACTGCCCTCTGGAGAGTCTTGTTTTTCCATGCGCCTAGATCCGAGAGAACAAGGAAACTGGACGCGATCCAGGCAGGATTCCTTGTAAAAAAGTTGAGTATCGCGCTTCCAAATTTGATCTTCTCCGTCGAAGCTGCTATTGCAGAGAGCGTCACTATTGAATCACTGTAAGGCGGAGCAGGGCCTCCGTCGGGTACCCACACGTTTGAAAAGCTGAGCTTCTCCGCCAGCCTCGCGAGTTCGACAGAGTAATTAATCCGCCAGTTAGGCTCAATAGATATCCCGTAATTGATACTTCTTCTCCGCGCCAACTAGTTCACCAGAATCTCCTTGCGTCAGTGAACCACTCCAGTCTCATCGCGAACCCAAAAAGAATCATCATCGCCCCGATGTAAGCTGGGAAAATGCCGAACCAGTACTGAAGGCTGTGAGGATTTGAGATGAATACGGTTACAAAGTACCAGCATCCGAAACCAACGAGGAAGGCTCCTGTGACAAAGAGAGTCCCCTTGGAGAACTTGTAGATTGACTCTTTCTCGCGTTGTTCAAGGGGCCTCATGCTTCCCACGTTTCAATAAGCGTAGAGTGTGTGGATAGTAAAAAAGTAAGTGTCACAGGCAGGAAAGATTTGCACTTAGCTAGACTTTCCAGAGTAGCGAGAGTCTGAAATTTCAACATTGAATCAAGGAACTAGTCCAGTGCCGATGTCGATCCACAGTTCCTCTCCAATCTTCTTGAAGCCAAGCGCTCTGTAAAGACCAATCGCCTGTTCGTTATCCGACCGAACAAACAAATTGCAACACTGCGAGAGTTTCAGTGCCTCCCGAACTGTGGCGGAGACGGCGATGCTTCCCAAGCCTCTTCCCCTGAACTCTGGTTTTGTCTCGACGCCCATGATGACCGCAACCTCGGGAAGCCAGGCCACGAGGCTAGCCACCGAGGCAAGAGTACTATTGGCGAAGGCCCCGTATACGATGTCGTTCTCCAGTCGCTCGCGGATCCACTCGATGGGAACCACTGGCACATTGAAACTCGCACCAAAAGCGGAGTAATCGACATCATGCTTTCGCGAAAGTCTCGTGGCCAAATTAGGGCTCTTGAGCTTCTCTTCTCCCCTTTTTACTACCATGATGTCGTTTGAATAAATCTTGTCGAACTTTAGCTCACTAGTGACTTGATCTCGAAGTGTATTGGTAGTCATTAAGACGGCTTTCTCTGGAACAAGAGGCAGAAGCGATTTCGCAGCGTTGGAGTCACCGCCGAGATCAATGTAGGTTGCCTCAGGCGTTGCATAAATCGAGAGGTGCGCCTTCACTTCATCTCCGACTCGGCAGACATGGAGCTCGAACCCCTTCTCTCCACGTTGGAGGTACCAGACGTTCAGAGCGTTGCGAATCACATCTTTCTTGAGATAACTGATTACACTTGCGTTATCACTTTGGGCGAGCTCTATTGTCCAATCTCTGTTCATTTGATTTCACCAATTGGGAAGCGTTGTTTTATTGAGGTCTATTCGCTTGAGCCAAGCATTCTCGTTCTAATTCATTTCGAACCAATCATCTAGCCGGGAGAAGAAATCGCCAAAGTGGACTTGACTTGCAAACTAGTCGGTGCCAGCTTCCTATCCAATGCAAAATATTCAGGATACCTATGCCTCATGATTCTGACTGGACCTGAAAACGTACGCAATGAGAAGCACTTCGACTATAATGTTTCCAATGGCGAAGAGAAGGGAAGAACCCAGATTG
>JAKAPU010000205.1 GCA_021806865.1 archaeon | reverse complement strand
TCAAGGAAGAGGAAAAACCTTCTGAAAAGAAATCTGCTGGACGCGAAAGGAAATCAAAGAGTTGAACAACAAATCAATTGCGATTGCCCTAATGGAGTAGATTTCAGAAAATGGTAGATCTAAGTAACAAAAAACGGATTGCGGCAGAAATGCTCGGCGTAGGAAAATCTAGGATTCGTCTTGATCCTGAAGCGACTGAGCAATTGCAGGATGCTATCACTCGAGAGAGCCTGCGGGGATGGCTATCTGCAGGGCTCGTGTGGGTTGAACCCACGAAGAGTAACTCCAGAGGCAGGCTCAGAAACAGGAAGATAAAGAATAAACTGAGGGGCAAGGGACAGGGCTCGAAAAAGGGTGCCAAGGGTTCCAGGGTTGGAAAGAAGAGTGTCTGGGTCGCACGAGTACGAATGCTTCGACACATACTAAAAGTGAAGCGTGATCGTGGAGACATCACAAATCAGAATTTCAAGGCTCTTTACCTTCAAATCAAAGGTGCTCAGATACGAACGAGGAAGCGATTGGAGGAAGAGCTCGCTAAGGTTGCTAGGAGTTAGATGAGATTTGCAAAAGAGTCATTACGTACACATCTTTAGGCGTCGAAGGGAAGGTAAGACTGACTACCGCAAGAGACGGGGTGTAGTCGTCGGAAGAAATCCATTTTTGGCTGTGAGGGTGTCTGGCAGGTATGTGTATGCTCAGATACTAAAAGCTACGGCAAGTGGTGATGAAACTTTGTGTTTTGCATCTTCGAGAAATCTTGCGAAAAAATTCGGATGGAAGGGGTCGGCAAAGAGCTTGCCTAGCGCTTACCTTACTGGCTACTATCTCGGTAAGCTAGCGCGGAAGGATGAAATCGGAAACATTGTCGTATACTCGGGGGTTGGCCGGTTTGTCCACGGATCCAGGATTGCTTCATTGCTTGATGGCGCAAAAGATGCTGGACTTGAGGTCCAGATTGGAGACGAGAGTTTTCCTGAAGAAGATCGAGAAAAAGGGGAGCACATAGTAGAATACGCGAAAAAACTCCAGTCCGAGGACAAAGAGAAATTCAGCCGGCTGTTCGCAAAGCTAGTGTCTTCAGGATTCAATCCAAGCGAATATCCCTCGCACTTTGAACAGGTAAAGGCAGCAATTGACAAGGGAATCAAGAACTAGAGGAAATTTGGTGGTTGAATGATGTCAACAGAATCGAGTAGTGCTCCTTCCAGCACGGCACAAGCGGCGCCGGCACCAAGGGAAGAGAGAAGAAGAGAAAGGGAACAGCCTCCATGGACGCCCAAGACGCGACTGGGTGTGCTTGTGTCTACTGGCAAGATAACTTCGATGGAGGAGATTTTTGAAAGTGGTCAGAGGATAAAGGAATCTGAGATTGTCAAACTTCTGATTCCAGACATGAAGACCAATGTCGTAAGTGTCGGCATTGTACAAAAACAGACAGACGCCGGAGAAATCACAAAGTTTGCGGCCGTTGTTGCCGTGGGCAACGAGTCGGGCTGGTTTGGCGTCGGCCGTGGAAAAGCCGTCCAGATGCGAAGCGCGATAGACAAGGCCACCAGCGATGCGTATCTGAATATTATTCCAGTGAAACTCGGGTGTGGAAGCTGGGAATGCCGCTGTGGAAGGAATCACTCTGTTCCATTCAGGATAAGTGGAAAAGGTGGAAGCGTGCGAGTCGAGATTATACCCGGACCTCGCGGGCTGGGACTTGTTGCAGGCGAGACCGTACGCAATCTTCTTACGCTTGCCGGAGTCAAGGATGCTTGGACCAGAACGTACGGTTCGACAAACACGATGTCGTCAATTGCAAATGCAGTGTATGACGCATTGAAACGAATTCATGGAATTAGCGTGGTAAGGTAATCCTAATTGAGTACAACAAGCAAGACAAAACAATCTGCTGGCAGTCTATTGGTTGTCAATCTGCGCGGATTGGTCAATACACGGGCGCCTGTCAGAACAACGCTAGAGCAACTACATATTTCGAAGAGGTTCAACTCAACAATCGTGCCTAACGATGATGTGCACCAGGGTATGCTGAAATCTGCAAAAGAACATGTGGCATGGATGAAAGCGGATGTTCCAATCGTTGAAAGGATTCTGAGAGAAAGATCTGAAATATCGGATGGGCGCAAGTTTTCGGAATCGGAACTGAAAAAGAGCGGCTACTCTTCATTTTCTGATCTCGCCCAGAAAATAGTAAGCGGTACGGCAAGATTGGATGGCTCGCAGGGAATGAGGCAGTTCTTTAGACTGAATTCTCCAAAGGGTGGGTTCAAGAGATCGATTCGCCGACCCTTCAGGGATGGCGGAATCCTAGGTGAAAACCCTGAGCTTTCAAAGATTGTCGAAAAAATGATGTGATCGTATTCAAGGTGAATTGATTTGGCAACAAGACTTCGAAAGGTCAGACGATTGCGCGGCTCCAGAACGCATGGCTGGGGACAGATTGGTCAGCACAGGCGAACAGGTGCAAAGGGTGGTTCCGGGATGGCAGGACTCCACAAGCACAAATGGAGCTATACAGTAAAGTACATGCCGGATCATTTTGGTTCAAACAAGTGGCATCCGCCAGATCCAGCAATTACCAAAAGATGGATCAACCTAGGCGGCCTTGCGAGACTGGCGGGATCGGAGGGGAAAGTCGATCTCGTGGAGCTCGGATACGACAAGCTCCTCGGAGAAGGAAACGTTTCTTCGGCTCTACACGTGAGGACATTGAAAGCGTCAAAGTCCGCAATTGAGAAGATAAAGAAATCTGGTGGGACAGTCGAAGTACTAGAGGCAGGTACAGAGGAGGAATCCGAGGAAAAGAAAGGCGCCTCTACTCCCAAGAAAGCTCCTATTCAGAAGAAATAAATCCATTCAATGTATGTCCCGTGATAGAAAGAGGAACCAGCAGAAGCGCCTCGGAATCCAACACAGGGAATGAAGAGAAATCATGGGTGCAGTGAAGAATTTCGTAAAGGGCGCAGCGACAGTGCTGCCAGAAATACGAAAGCCCGTGCGTAAGCCGTCTTTAAACGAGAAACTGATCTGGACGGCCGTAGCCCTGATTGTCTACATGGTTATGGCTGTGACTCCACTAACAGGAGTCGCGATTGGAGCACAGAGCCAATTTTCTTACTCGAGCATAATCTTCGCATCGCAACAAGGCACTCTGATGACGCTTGGTATTGGTCCGATTGTCACAGCCGGACTCATTCTTCAGCTGCTTGCCGGATCTGAAATAATACGAGTAGATTTCCAAAACCCCGACGATAGAGCAATTTTCACTTCAGCGACAAAATTGCTGACAATGATCGTGATAGTGGTCGAAGCCTCAGCCTATCTGATTGGAGGGTTGTTCGGACAAATTGCACCTCCTGCTGCTATCGCTATCTTCTTCGAGCTTTTCGCTGCTTCAGTGATCGTTATGCTTCTGGACGAGCTAGTTCAGAAAGGCTGGGGGATAGGAAGTGGAGTCAGTCTTTTCATTCTCGCAGGAGTGGCACAAAGGATAATGTGGGACATTTTCAGCCCCATGCAAGTCCCGATAACTCAGGCAAGCGCTGGCGTTCCGGCAATCACACAGGCTTTCGGAAGCATACCCTACCTGATAAGCGCAGCATTTAGCGGCAACGTACAAGATGCGTTCTTCAGAGAGACTGCGGCAAACTTCCCCTCGATCTTTGGTCTCATAATGACCATTGCTGCAATGTTTCTGATAGTTTACGTCGAAGGCATGAGAATTGAAATTCCGATTACTTCCACAAAGTACCGCGGATTCGCTGGAGTCTATCCAATAAAGTTGCTCTATGTCTCAAACATACCTGTGATTCTATTTTCAGCGCTTGTTTCGAACATATCCTTCTTTGCAGCGTATATGTGGAAAGCGTACGATGCGACTAACACCAACCGCTGGTTCAACTGGCTAGCTATGTACAATCAGACGCAAATTGCAGCTAATCCAGGAGCTTCCGCGCTTTCTTACCAACCTTTGAAGGGCACACTCATCTACTACATGACATTCACTTCTGATATCTTCGTACCCAATGCAGACTACCTGCGAGCCTTGACCTATACCGCATTCGCAGTTGTCTTTTCAGTAATGTTTGCACGTATTTGGGTGGAAATTGGTGGATTGTCTCCAAAAGCTGCGGCAAAGAGCCTAATCGGCGCCGATGTCATGGTTCCTGGATTCAGAAGGACTGGAACTTCTGTAGAGGCAATCCTCGCGAAATACATTCCAGTGATCACCATCCTTGGTGGAATCTTCATCGGACTCTTGGCAGCACTTTCTCAGATACTCGGCGTTTATGGCACGGGAGTGGGTTTGCTACTGATGATTGACATCACAATTCAGTACTACCAGATGCTTGTCAAGGAACAACTGGAATCAATGATGCCGAGGTTGGGTTCACTTCTTGGACGAACTTAGGACATCAATAAATGATAGCAATCACTCGGTCGGTCCAACGAATTCTCAAACTTACGAGGATACGACCGTCGCGATTGTTAAGAGGAAAGTGGTCATAGTCGGGATTGCTGGTGTAGGAAAAAGTACAGTTGTAAACAAACTGGTAGAATTGATGGCGCAGAATGGTGCAAAAGTGAATGTAGTAAACTACGGCACCGTTATGATGGAGGAAGCCACTCGCATTTTTGGTG
>JAKAPU010000204.1 GCA_021806865.1 archaeon | reverse complement strand
AACTCTTGCTATGGTGATTTACTCCCAAAGTCAGATCGCTGAATATGCAATACGTAAGTTGTACAGAAACTATTGCCTATCTTGTGGGATTTGGGACAATTGTTGGTCAGCCAATGGCACGATTCTCGAGGATACAATTTATTCTATAAAGTCAGAGCAGAAATGAGGGATAGTCTGAGTGAGTTGTCTTTATTAGTTCCCACCAGGAGTAGACCCGTAATGATCAAACGACTGAGCGGTTCCCCCGAAAACCCTCCGAGCCCCGTGAATTATTTTTCCTTTTCATCTTCAATCGAATCAATTCCGACTTCCTCCTTCAATTTATCAATCACTCCGGCCTTTCTGCAGAGCAGTTCCACGATCTCGACGATGAGAAGAGGCTCAGAGTGTTCGAGTCAATAATTTCTATGGTCGGTACATGGATGAACTACGGTGTGAAATCTAGGAGTATGGATGGGTGAAGACAAGACGGAGAAGCATGAGTTCACAGGAAAGACAACATCAGGCAATCATTCCACCATACTCTTCTTCCTTCTCCTCGCTGTAATACTCCGCAACCTGTGGCTTCTCTGGTAGTGGATCATTGCGTTGAGAAACGCATGGACGAGGGCGGCCTGCGTACCGGCCGCTGACTTCTGTGTCATGTTCTGGTACGAGACACTCTTCGTATGTTAAACACGTAAATCAAGGACAATTCATTCAAGTGTAAATTGAAACTGTTCATAACAACCCTGTGAAACGAATGTGCCGCATCGCAATGCTCAATTATGCAGCGAGGCTGCCAAGCATGCAGGCAATTGGTCATTATTCAATATACATTAAAACAGGAACCGCGTTGAGAATTGTCAATGTCACGCTCATGTACTGTGTGCATAGAAAAAGGAATTAAGAGGTTTGATAGAGTGACAGTTTTCAGAGCGATACAGAACCAAGTACCGAATTACCATCGTAGAGGGTTACCGTTGCGCCTGTCAATGTGCCAGTTGCTGCTGTTCCAAGGTTCAGTTGTATCTCGTCGCCAGTCTGCAAGTAGGTGTTGCCATTTCCAGATAGGACTGTGAAATTAAGTCCAACCCCGTGTATCGTGCCTGTTAAACCGCTGGAAAAGGAATAGGTTCCATTTGAACTCGGAGACACGCTAGCTCCAGAAATCACAACCTTAAGATCGCTGATGCGTATATTTGAAGCCGAGACGCTTGAAATGGTCACGTTCCAATACTTGGCGCTTGATTGAGAACCCGTCAATCCCGCACTGTTCGTTGTTCCTGGCGAGTGGGTAAACCCGCTCACCATCACATACAGGACGGCTGCGAGCACGACTGTAATCGCCACCATCAATATGGTTGCGATGACAGGCGATACGCCGCTGTCCTTCATTCTTTTTGCAAATCTTTTGCTATTCATGTTGTTTAGTCCTGCGGCAACCTGCCGCGAGGATTGAGTTCATGGGTCCGCATAAAAGGATTGCGAAGTGGACTGCACAGTTTGATAATTTCAACAGATGGGAGCCATGAGGGAGCGTTTTTAAACCCTCAACAGAGTTAGAGCACTGGCCTTATCAAAATAGTTAGAACTTGCTGTTAGATTATGTCCCTGGTGCGCCTGTCCGGGAACTTTGCCAAGTACTTCCAGCACCCATAATGCGCAATGTGATACACTCCAAGCCTGGCGCTACAGGATCGGTCGAATTCACTAGTGGCGTTCAAATGAACCATAGCGTCTTTGATACCAATTGTCATGCAATAGTGAATCATGTCCAAGTAATGGCTTGGAATGGACCCCCCCGGGGTCTGAGAAACTAACGGTGCAGAACAGCTAGCGACTGGCGAATATCGTAGGATTTGGCCACTCTGCAGTTGTTAGTGGTCTGCCCCCCTAAATGTTGAGACAACATTGACTAATAAGCAAGTACAGGAAACAGCATACCCAAAGGGTGGTCCAGAGGGAGTACATTGAGGCAAGAACTAGAAGGGGATGGCCGCCGGAAGAGAAGATGGCGGTCATAGAAGAGGTTCAGGAGAATGGATCGGTTGCAGAAACATGCAGAAAGTTCTGAACTCATTACCCGAAAACTATTAAATGGAAAAGGTAGTTTAACCAGCTGGTTAAAAGATGCTTAACACTAAAATATCAAGGCTGCCTGAAAGAGAAGTAGTGAGTAGGGTAGCAGGCATCCTTCATTTACTTGTCCCCAACCTAACAGTCGAAAGTGAAGAGATAAACCCGCAGTCGTTAAATGAGACCAAGCCGGACATTGCCGCAGTACTGCGATACAACGATTTTCGGAAGCGTGTATTCATCGAAGTGAAGAGTATAGGCGAACCGAAGATGGTCGAGCAAGCTGTCACTCAATTAAAACGATTCAGCAGATCCTCACCAGGTTCATATCTGATGTTTGCAGCACCATACTTGAGCAAACGGGCACGAGAGCTATGCAGGGAGGAAGGTATAGGCTATTTGGATTTGGAAGGGAACGTCTTCGTGGAATCCGGTCCGATTCTCGTTGATCGGACTGGAAACCGGGAACGAACATTAAACAAGAGGAACATGAGGGGCATTTTTGCTCCAAAAGCTACGCGGGTCATCAGAGAACTCATCAGCAGACAACCCGCTAGAGCTAGAGTCACAGATCTAGCGAAAATATGTGACATGAGTCCAGCCGGAGTATATTTTGTGATCAGGAGTTTGGAGGAGAAGGGATACGTAAGTAGAGACATGGACAAAAGCATCATCCTGAGGGAGCCACGACAGTTACTTATTGACTGGGCAAGCAACTGGTCTCTTGAGAAAAATACGATCAACAGATTCTTTTCATTTGAAACAGACTCCAATACCTTAGGTGAGAAAATCGCAAAAGCCGCGAAGAAACTCGACGTCAAATATGCGTTGACGGGTCTGGCGGGCGCCTCCAAAGTTGCGCCATACGTTCGCTATGATGATGTCTGGCTCTACGCCAAGGGTGATGTGGAAGGATTGATTAAGGAACTGGACCTGAGACCGGTCACTAGTGGCGCGAATGTTGTTATCCTTCGCCCCTACGATGATGGTGTATTTTCCGGCGCCAGAGCGCTGGGAAATGTGCAAGTCGTAAGCGACGTGCAACTTTTCGTAGACCTTTATTCGTATCCAGCAAGAGGCCGGGAGCAAGCTGAAATGTTAATGGAAAAGGCAATCAAGTTTCAGGAGGTTGCATGACCGCCCGTCTTCTCGGCGATTTTGATCCAATCTTGACGGGTGCGTCAAAATCTGCTATGATAGAGTTATTTCGAGTTGATAACACCCGGATAGCCTCCAAACGAATCGATCGTGTAGCTACGAATCTTCTCAATGGCTGAAGCTTTGAGATAGATCATTCACAACTCGCTGAGGCGGTAGAAAGTAAGAGATGCTTTCCTGATGGTATTTACCGTCCTCCTGGCAATTGCAACCTCTCTACTGATCCGTCCGGATTCTTTTATGTTGGTGCCAGTGCTATCTCTCATAATTCCGCTCATGCATTCACAACCTCATTCAGTTGAGTATTGTTACTTAAAGGTGTGCAGGTCGATATGGTGACATCCTCTACAGTATGAATGCGGTGGCTTCTTGGAGAAGAAAACGTTGCGGTTCTTGCTACGAGGGGAATATCCTGTGGGACCCCGGATGGTCTCCAGTGTCCCGTCTGGATTTGGGCTCTCTCCACACGCGTTGATTCAGACATGTCATGTCATTACAGTTGGTGCCTGTTCAAATATGGCAAAGACGACAAACTGGTCATTAGAATTTCAGGCTAAACCCGAGTTTGAACATCTCAAAGATATCCGTGGTTTTGCAGTTGCGAAAAAATTAGGAAGACCGGCTTCCCAGCACTCGTCTCTTCGGCTGAAGATCCTGTTCAGCCTTTCATTGTTGGTGGCTGACCGACGTTTGCTGAGTGCCCGATTCTTCCTTCCCGATAAGGGTAGCGTTTCTGATTCAGTTCTTCCTTTTTATTGCCGAATCAACCTTTCTCTTCATGTCCTCAGGTATCGTAGCCATATTGTGGTTCCTTTTGGCATGTTCGGCAATCTTGGGCATTAGCTCTTCTCTGGACTCTGCCTCAGTCTTGAATTCACAGTCCAGTCCTACATCTCTGCACGCAAAGGTTTCTTTAAATTTGTCACTTTGCAATTTTTCACCTTGATTGTTATAATCAAATCGGCCTATTTGAACAATAACAATTCATAAAATATTGCAGTATTCACGCACATGGAAACAGTTGCGCTGGCACATTTTTGATGTGAAAGTGCTTTCCATTGTTTGTAAACATCGGGACGCACTCTACGAAGACAGTGCTCATTATCTTCTGTAAATTCCCAGGCAGAGACTGGGAGTGGAAAGCCCCGACCTCATGGTGAAAACAGAATCAGGAAGAGCTACGGGATGTGGCAGCGTTCCGTCTTCAAACTTACGAAGACCACCGTGCGTTTCGCAGGAACAGAGAAAACCGCCAAGCATTGTATTGGAAACATTCTCTTCGAGTTACTCTTATGTGGGCGTTAAGCAGGTGTGTAATATGGCATCACATGGGCTCCAGGCTTGAGACTGGCGAATAGGTCAGGATTTGCCCTTATCTGTAAGGCAAGATGCCAGTTTTCTCGGCAGAAAGAGTTATATCGATAGCATTGACGTTAAACATTAGGGTAATCGATGGAAACAGTGAAAGTGTCCAAGAAATATCAGGTCGTCATACCTGAAAAACTGCGCCGGGAGGCGCATATCAAGCC
>JAKAPU010000203.1 GCA_021806865.1 archaeon | reverse complement strand
ACTGAGTATAATATGACTTGGTTGGGTGTAATTTCAGTCAATCCCTCCTGTTAACAGGCCGGCGTTGACAGCTGCTAATACAAATAGTATCAATCGTTGCATTCGAGTAATTAAAAAGGCAAGATTGTCTCTATAAAGAATTCGACTAATTTTAGGGACTTTGCTTCAACCAAAGAAAGTATTTCAATAACCATTTCGCTCTCCCAAGTCGAGAGTGTTCCTGCAGTTGAGTAGCAGACGATCACTTCTTCATTATGCGAACTTTAGGCGAGGTGTTGTAATAGGCGTCGTAGGTCTCTTGGTAATGATTCCATTTGTCTCAATGGCTTTCATATCTATGGGTAACAGCGACGGTGTTGCCCTAACCCCATCGGTTCAATCGATTAATCTATCCTCGGTAATTCCAAACGGGCAGTATATGGTTTATGATCAGGAGAATAATCTTGCTTGGGTTTCCGAGCTGGGTAATTCCATAGCCTCCATCAATCTCACCAAAGTGATGACCTCAGGCACTGCTGCTGTCCATAGTTACAGCGGAATATTTCCAGCTCAATCTTCTGCCGTAGGTACCCTTAGAGGCGGAGCGAGTGGCATAACGCTGCTCAACGGTCTTGTGTACACAGATGCAAACTACAGTGGAGGCGTCGCGTTAGCAAGCGTAAATGCCTCAAGCGGGGCAGTGAACCTGTACTACAGCTCGCTTTCAAACATCGCCGCGGCAATGGCCTCAAAGGGATCGCAGATCTTCATTTCGGGAGGAACAGGTCTCCTGATCTTTAACACACTGACTCACACCTTCTCGTCTGTCGCAACCTATCCGGCCTCAATAAATTACCTCGTAGTGTTTGGAGACACGATCTACTTCGTGTATACCAACCAGACATCCGGACAGGGAGGAATAGGACGGGTAAACACGGACGGTTCGGGGCTGAAGACCTACGGCGCGGGTGAACCAGCCAAGATGATCGCCTTCGATTCTTCTGGTAACATCTGGTTCACAGGTACTGACGACCTAGTAGAGTGGAACGGTGCAAGCTTTGTCCACTACACGTTCGTCGGTAACCAAGTCGCAGACGGCCCGGAGGGTCTCGTTGTCACTCCTTCTGGAATCTGGGTTTTGGGCAATTCCTATCACAAAATACGATTCTTCCAGTTTTCGCTGTCGGCCTTCAATCCGTCTTCCAACATCACAACCACATTGAGGCCCTGGATGGGAATCCTCGATTCTAGCGGTAACGTCTGGGGCTTTGCCCTTGATGGTTTCACACTGATGGAAATTCCAAACACCTTTGTCTCTACTGTGACTTCGACCGTGACCACTGGTCCGACGACGACCATCACCCAGACCACCACTATGACCTCTTCCGTGACAACAACGCGCACTGTTACAACTACCGTGACCTCGGCTACGGCAACCGTAACTACGACCGTGACGGCCTCTCACACATGCGATAGGGCGCATGGGGACAGCAACGGAGACGCTCACGGCCACGGCGACCAAAACGGAAGGGGAAACGGGGACGATTGCAAAGACTAGCTATCTTTGATAGTACGACGATCCTTGACACCTTTGATATTCTGGACAAAATGCCTAGACTCGAAATTGTAAGTCAAAACACTCCTTAACAGGACAATCCATGTAGCCAATCGTCTGTAGACATGGTCATAATAGGAGCGGGCCTGGTGGGATTTGATACCAATTAGGTTCGGAAAAGAGATTTTCAGTCTTTGAATGTATTTATTCGTCGATTGCAATAAAGGACGCCATGAGGATCCTCTTTCTCCTCTCGATCGCTCTCGCAGCAGCGGTCGTCCCAGCTTTTGAACATGCAGGCCGCGGGATCGGTTTGGCAGTGCTGTCAATAGCCTTCGCATTGCTTCTGATCTCGACTCATCAAGATGTTAAGCAGGAAAAAGGCTTCGACAAGATGCTGAAGGACGTGCCAGTATATTGAACTGAGATAACAGCGGATTTTCGAAATGCTCAGATATTTGAAGTTCAGCGTTTCTCAACTAGAAATGCACGCCGAAGGAGTGCTATCAAGAGTTCGAATCGCGCTCCAGATGAGGCACTGCCAAAGGTTGATTTGAGAACTCAATACGCGGCAAACAGAGAGATATCTTTCGGATTGAAACCCCAGAGTCTTTCCTCATTCAGATGAACATATTCTCTCGGTTCCATCCTTCGAAAATTTCTCGCTAAAGATGAACTGGGCAAAGGATACTCAATGTAGACTCGCCAAAAACTCTTGAAAAGTTAGCGTTCTTCCTAATGCTGCATCTTGATGAGAGGCCAATAGGTGTAATGTGACTAGACGTGATAGCGACTGGAATTCAAGGATCGCTATTGCAATTACCATTATGAATAAGAAGGCGAAACCATTTCCATTTCTGTATGAACTCTCCAACGATGGATGAGCATGAAGAAATCTTTCAAACTCGTAATGTCTTGCTGAAAGGATACAGAGACAATACATTGCAGTATGGCGGATACCTTCTATCACTTGCTATAGTGTTCTTCGCGGAAGCTCAACTCATCAGTCATGCTGTGTCTGCAATGAACGTTTCGTCGACTGCTCTCACTGCTTTTCTAATTGCGCTCATGGCAGGTACTACAGCAGCAGCAACTTACTGTGCAATCATAGCCCTCTTTTGGGGAGAAATGGCACGCGTAGCAGGCAAAGTGAGCCTACCTGCTGTCGGTGAATTTCAAAAATTGACACTTCTCAAAAATATGGAAGATCTATATGCTGAACAGCTTCCAAACTTCTTTCATCGCATGAAGCCGGGCGAAACATACTTCCTGTACAGTTTAGCTGCTTCTGCGGGCACATTTATTGGTTGTTTCGCAGTTGTCTACTTGTTGAACAGTGGTTTTGTCTAAGATGCGTAACTATCCAATCTATTATCTTAGTTATGCAGTGGAGAATCTTAAGGGATCGTGAATTATTTTATTGCGCTTAGCTCAATCTCGATTTCTCGACCTAGTTAGGCAGAAGCGCGCTTTACTACATTGTGCAACCCTCTCTCATCGAAGGAAATGTATTCTTTGCCCCCGATCGATCTGTTGTTCGCTGAAGCGCTTGAAGGCAATCCATTTCAGCCATATTTCTACTTGTGTCCTCACACATGATTAAGGGACTAAAGGATCCTTCATGAATTCTAAGAACTAATTGAACTGTGAGGCTCCTTGCTCGTGTCTCAGCTTCTATAAGAGATTCCTTAGAGCATTCAATGCATAGAGCGGATCCGCAACTCGAACCCCAATTGCCTCTTTTATCTCAGCTGCTTTGCTCAGAATATGCCCATAATCAAGGGCAACAAGCACCGTCTTTCGACCCTTGCTGTATTCGAGCGCTTCTGCGAGTATGTTTATGTCGTCAGGATCGTCCATGAATGGAAGTTTTTGTCTGATTGCGATCACCTGCGATTCCGTTACAGTTGATTTAACAAAGTTTGTAATTCGTTTATTCAATTCCAAGTTCAGTGTGCTGTATAGATTTGTTGCTTCCTTCGCACAAATTGTAAAGAATTTATCCGTCTCAACGGGACTATTTTTTCTTAGCTCGTCTTCAAGATTTGAGATGATCCACGTCTCTAGGTACTCTACCTGTTCTTTTTGTGCGATCTTAAGCTGACCTGGCGGCAAATTGGTCTTTTGGTTTGCAAAATACTTCATGAATAGAGGAAAATCCCTCGAGTCCAGCTTAAGATTGGCACTCGGATTGATTCTCGCCTTCTCATATGGTATGGATTTGTTAAGTTCTCTCACAACAGATGAGAGAAATTCTCCGATTAGTTTTACCTTGCCTTTACATTCTTTCACGACGGCAGGGGTTACAAAATTATCGATGTGAAGTAATGACGTGTCGCGTTCTATCTTAACCACACGGCTCCGATAGCGAGATTCGTTGAAAACCTGCGCAAGTATTATTGATGAATCGTATAAGAATTCGCCGTATGTCGATGTCATGCTAAGACTAAATTGGCAAGATCCTCTTTGAGTCGCTTTGTATTATCCGAAAGCTCTAGCGGCTTGTGCACATAACCTTGCCGTAAGACCAACTCTTCGTTCATCCTAGTTAGTGAGATCTCCAATTCTTGTATAAATTGGTCGAACGCCGCCGCATACATGTGATTCTTCAAGTATGGCGTAAACTCGAACATTTCATCGATGGATGATGAATTCTGAAGGTCTAGGTAGAGATTCAATTTTGAGAGCGAATCAGAAAGAACACGACCCAAAGTAAGCAAGGGGCTCAGGTCAGACTTGAATTTGTCAGCAGCTTGGGAGAATTTCAAGAAATTATTATGAATTTCTTTTATTGATAGACGTGTATCAAGTTCTTTAAGCTTGTGTGAGTATATCTCAAATGATGAAATCTGGGCAAGTTCCGCATCCTTCGTTAATAGGAAGTAATCAACGGAGATGTCTGATTCCAGTAGAAGCTTAGCAGAATAATTCTCGTAGGCGCGATACCAAGTTTTCATTTTGTCGCCAAGAAGTGTGATGGCATCACGGAACAGCTTTACAGAGTTTGTGTCCTCGAAGATCAATTGCTGTTTCTCGATTTCCTGTAGTGCTGAAGATAGGTCGCCCTCTTCAGATAGAAATGCCTCTAGTCTTTTCTGGGTGCGTAGAACATAATCGTCTTTATCAAACCAATCGGGCAGCTCCACCCCCAGAGTGTTGATGACTTGGAGCTGGGATTGTTTTGCGAAAGACAATATATCCGGCTCCTTATCAGAAGGGAAGAGGGATACGATCCGCTGCGTTAGTCTGTGGTTCCCAAACTTCTGAGACAAT